>DATCES010000088.1:0-5122 GCA_036509935.1 Mucilaginibacter sp. | reverse complement strand
TAAAAATAGCTATTTTTGCCTAAAGTTTTAACGGCATGAGCAAAGTAAAAGTAGGCCTGGTACAAATGACCTGTACTGCCGACAAACAGGAAAATTTGGATAAGGCAATAATAAAGATAAAGGAAGCGGCCGCAATGGGCGCCCAAATAATTTGCCTGCAGGAACTGTTTACCTCCCTTTATTTTTGCGATGCCGAAAATTACGATAATTTTAAACTGGCCGAAGCTATCCCCGGCCCTACTACAGATGTGTTATCAGCTATAGCCGAAGAATTAAATGTAGTAATCATCGCCTCGTTATTCGAAAAACGGGCCCAGGGTCTTTACCACAATACCACGGCAGTTTTAGATGCCGACGGTACATACCTGGGCAAGTACCGCAAAATGCACATCCCGGATGATCCGGGTTTTTATGAAAAATTTTATTTTACCCCCGGCGACCTGGGTTATAAGGTATTCAAAACTAAATTCGCTGCAATAGGCGTACTCATTTGCTGGGACCAATGGTACCCGGAAGCTGCACGCATCACCGCGCTGATGGGGGCCGCAATATTATTTTATCCTACCGCCATTGGCTGGGCCGCCACGCAGGATGAAGCAACAAATATTGAACAGTACAATGCCTGGCAAACCATTCAGCGCTCGCACGCGGTGGCAAACGGCGTACATGTAGTAAGCGTAAACCGCACCGGTGAAGAATCCGGGTTAAAATTCTGGGGCGGGTCGTTTTTTTCAAATCCTTTTGGAACTGTATTATACCAGGCCCCGCATTCGGATGAAGCGGTTGCAGTGCAGGAACTTGATTTGGATAAATCAGATTATTACAGGAGCCACTGGCCATTTTTACGCGACAGGAGGATTGATTCCTATCAGCCAATTACCAGCAGGTTTATTGATGAAGAACAATAAAAAAAAATCGGTTAACCATATTAATGCAACACCTTCGGCCTTATATTATTAACTGGTTCAAGTATGTTATTATCTGATAACCAATCGGCCAAACGCTGCGGCCAGGTATTAATTGATTTCAGTTTTGAGCGGTACCCCATATTAAAACCGTGCATTCCGTGCGTATAAAGGTGCGCCTCGGCGGGCACTTTGGCTTCCCGGTATTTTTCCAATAGCTGCATTACCGAAACAGAACAGCAAGGGTCGTCATTGGCGGCCAGCAAAAATATTGGCGGGGCATCATGCGGGACAATATCGGGGATAAACCCCGGGCCGGGATATATCTGTATTAAAAAATCCGGTTTGGCGCTTTGGCGGTCTATAGCGTCTGCAGATCCAGGGTCGGGTTTGTTGGGCCCGAAGGCAACCATGTCAACAACATCCCCGCCAGCCGAAAATCCCATCATGCCGATGCGGTTGGCATCAATGCCAAATTCTGCCGCGCGGGCCCGCACCAGGCGCATAGCCCGCAAACCGTCCAGACGGGCATGCACTTCAATTTTATACGGCGAAAGGGTATCGCGGCCCAAACGGTATTTTAGCACAAATACAATAATACCCAGGTTGTTCAAAAACCTGGCCGGGTCAATACCTTCAGCCGTCCAACCCAATAACCTGTGGCCGCCGCCGGGGCAAACCACAACTGCCGTGCCATTCGCTTTGTCCTTAGGCGGTAAAAACACGGTAAGGGATGGGTTATTAATATTTTTCACCCAATAATCTTTTGCCTGTTCGGGTTCATTGCGGCGGTTTTCAAATCCGGGCGCGCCGTTTGGCCATAACGGGATAACAGAAGGTACGGTTTGCGCCCATAAAGCGGCAGGCAGCAGCAACAGGCAAATAATAGTTTTTACGCGTTTGAGCATGGCTAAAATTGTTGATAGCGTTGGAATATTTGATGGAGTGGTTAATGAAGTTTGAAAAGCAAGTTAGCAACTAATCTTCAACCAAATTGTAAAAATATTACAGGCAATAATAAACATTACATCCATAGGTTTGCAGGGGTGAAATTTTGCATCGCCAAATAGCAATGCTGCCGTTTAATCAGCATCCGCGGCAGGGGCCTGCTTAAAATAAGCCATTGTAGTTTCATATATCTCATTATCACTGCCTTTAACCCATCGCAGGGCGATGTCTACCTGGCTGCCATAATCCGATTCAAATTTCAAATCTATCCGCATAACCGATGCGCTCCGGCCGCGCACCAAGTTTATTGTTTTAATATCCTGCCAGTCGATACTTACATCCCTGATATAGTCGCTGATACCCTCATCGTCCAGTTGAAGCGATATATCCCCTTTAATAGCCGGTATCAACCGTTTCATAATCAGCAGGGCTATCATAAACAAAAAAAACAGCATTAAAACGCCAAAAATAACCCAGCCTATACTACTATTGGCAGCCATTGTATTTGATAGCAGCAGCAACGCCAGCATAATCATTAACACTATTGAGCCGACGCTGAACTTCAGGCTATATGGGTATTGAGCAGGCTCGGACATGGATATAAAGATACATATTAAGTCGGAAAGTCAGTAAAGTCGGGAAAGTCCGAAAGTAAGAACAGGTTTTATATTTTTTTGGGGGGTTCATTATTTATCCTTTCAATCTTTACTGACTTTCGGACTTTCCCGACTCTTCCTCTCAATGATTATGCTTTTTATGAATATCCTTAACCAGGCAAAGCTTTTTAATATCTGCTATCTTAACAACAAACGGGGCGTATTTAAGGCGGTTGCCAACCATTTCGGTAATATTATCCGGATGTGCTATCACCTCGTCATCGCTATCACCCGCCAGCAGGCGTTTATACATACGGTAATCGCCCCACTCAATATAATAAACCTCGCCGGGCAGTATTTTTTTATCATGGATGATCTTTAATGCAACCCAGCAGCCATTTTCGAGATAAGGGTACATGGAATGCCCCCAAACCGGCAAAGCGAAATCACAATCTTCAATACCCGGAAAATTCATGTGCCCAACCGGCTCTTTATCATTAATATCATTATAAACCTCAACGCCTGTTGCAGTAGCTGTTATTTCGTACATAGGGATACCTTCAGACAGCCTTTGTGCTGCCGTATTTTCAGAATTTGTTGTATTGTTTTTACCTATTAGGAAATCGCTGTATTTTTCTTTAAATATCTTTAATTTTTCAGGATCAATGTTTTGCCGGCTTTTAATGATCTCGGTAATAGAACTGGCGTTATTAAAGCCGAGCGCTTCTGCGAGCTGCGTATTGCCGCTAAAAGCCTTGCCCCTAAGCTGGTTATACAATATAATAAACTCCAGCGTCTCTGGCCGCACTGTTTTTATTTTATTTGGTTTTAACGGCCCATCCATGGCTTTAAATTAATTAAAGACTTTTCTTGTTTTTAATAAAGATATTTCTTTATCTTTGTTTCGTAGGATTGCACTAATGTACAACAATATTTAACAAAAGCAAATATGCAGCGTAAAGAATATAAAGAAATTTTATTTATAAGTTTTGTACCCACTTAAAAGCCGCCGGATTGGCTGTTTAACAAAACAGTCGTCAATTAAAAAATAAAAAGCACCAAAATACCAACCAAATAACCAACCCAATGCATCTTGTTTACTCCGCCATAAATACAACAAATAACAGCCTTCCACAGCCACCTGGGTTAAACAACCAACAACCCTATAACGAACTGCTGCTCCGCTACCAGGCTTATCAAACTACATGCAATAAATACTGCAGCGAAATTGCTGCAATACAGGAATACATTCCCGGCTGGATGCCGGAGTTCCGGTGAAGAACGTCATTGGGTCATTAGGTCATTAGTCATTCTAATTTAGTTTGCCAATCAAATACGGTAGCTAAAATATTTCCATGAACTGATGCTGCACAATGATCCAACGCCCCAATGACCCGATGCCCAACCAATGACCAATGACCAATGACCAATGACCAATGACTAATGACTAATGACTAATGACCAATAAAATGATAAAGATCAATCAAAAACTAAAAGACAAACTTTGGTGGCTCATAATCTCAGTTGATTATGATTACAGCCGCATCACTGTTGCCGACCATGACTTTAACGATGATACGTTAACCGTATGGCTTGAAGACAAGCATGATTTTAAAAATTCGCTTGATGAATGCCTGCAGGTGGTAATACCTGCCAAACAATTTGCCCGCCTTATAAGGACTGAAAACCTAAACAGCTACGAAGGCAATAAAATGCACCCTACCAAAAACTTCGTATATAAAACCCGGATTGAGATCAGTGAGCCGGTTACCTGGTACCTTGACGATGCCACCCTTACCGAACAGCAATGGGCACGCGAAGCCGTATTGAAACAACTGCTGACCCAATTGGTGGAAACAGAGGCAATGGGGATTGAAGCATGGTGAATCGAGTCCGAAAGGCCGGGGAGGCGGTAAAGCCCGAAAGCTTGAAAATAGTATTTATTGGTATGTTTTTAAAAAGATAATATGCCATATAGCATATTTTGCATATTGAATCAAGGCACACCTTTGTGGTTCCCCTATTAAACAAATCAAAACAATAAAACAAATGCATAGCGTCAATCATCCAAAATTCTGGTTTATTATAGCCCTGTTAGCCTTTTTATTAACATTTATGCTCATCATTATCAAACACTACAATGCTGATAATGACCGGCGGCAGAAAATTTATCGCCGCGCCGAAATAAAGGATACCGTTTGAGCTAAGGAGGCTAATATTTTAAGGGTATTGCACTGGATAAATTACAAGGACAATCCGTTACTGGTGCAGTTGCCAAAAGCTGAATACAGAAAGTTGAGGGCACAGTTTGGGTTGCCGGGGATAAGGGTTAAGTGATGACCTAAGCAATAAGGACAGATTTCGTTATGCATCGGTTAGCTCAATATTATCAATTATCAATTACGCCTGAAACCGCCTTTACCGCCACCCGCGTTAAAACCGGGGCCTTTGTCCTCGGCAATGTTAACAGTGATCCTGCGGCCATAATAGCTTGCGCCGTTCATGCACCTGATGGCTTCTTTAGCTTCATTTTCATTTACCATTTCAACAAACCCAAAACCCTTACTCTCTTTTGTTTCGCGATCCTTAATGATCCTGAGCGATTTTACAGGCCCAAAATCACCAAAAACAGCAGTCAATTCAGCCTCGTCCACCTCTAACGGAAGGCCGGCA
>DATCES010000087.1:0-4984 GCA_036509935.1 Mucilaginibacter sp. | reverse complement strand
AGCCCAAAAGTTAGGTTTGGATACATGGAAGCTTAACGGCTGCCCAATGGACGGGGGCGGAATTACTATTGACGGTTCAAATGTGATACGTACCACCTGGCAACGAAAAGGAATGGTATATTTTTGCCAGCCCGGGGAACCTGAAATTTATATTGGGAAAGGAAGAAATTGTAATATTTCCGGAACCGGCAATAGTACAGTACTGACGTTTCAGAATAACGATACTGTTAAAGTTATCAGCATCAAAAATAAAAATGAAATAGCTGTAGGTGAAGGCGGTTTTCTAAAATCTATCGTTTTGCCCGATAACAGAATACTTTGTGTTTGGGAGCATGGCGATGAAATTAAATTCAAAATAATATAATGGTGAATACCGATAAGGAATATATGGCTGGTTTACAGTACATTGTTATCAAATATTTTTCTTTATCAACGCACTTTGACTGTTATATTGGATTAGGTAATGGGTGAACTTTAACCTATTAATGGTATTATGGATAGCTAATGATGCACATCATGCTTAAATGTAACCTGTATCATTTTGTTGTTAATCAATGATTTGTTCTTTTGGCATGGTTATTCTATTAATAATATCCACTTACTCTTAAAATCAAAAATCATGATGTACTATGGAAATTTTGGGGGAATGGGCCTGATATGGTGGTTCATTTGGATGATAATGCTTTTCTGGATATTCGCAACGCCTTATGATATTCCCGGGCAGCGAAAGAAAAAAGACACCCCCCTTGACATTTTGCAGAAGCGGTTTGCTTCTGGCAATATCACAACCGAAGAGTACCAGGAAAAGAAAAAAATCCTGGAAAACGGGCCGGCGAAACAGTAAAAAAACGCAAGGCAGTTAAAAAATGAAAAAACTAAAAATAGTCTTCGCGGCATGCATGATAATAACAGTCGTTGTTATGATGTCAGCAGTCATCCCAAAGCAGGATATGTGGGAAGCCCCTAAATCGGCAGATGCCCGAAAAAATCCATTAAAGGGAAATATTGCAGCAACAATGAAAGGTAAGGCCTTGTTTGAAAAACAATGTGCAATGTGCCATGGTTCAAAAGGAAAAGGTAACGGATACGCTGCAGCAGATTTAAAACCTGCACCAACTGATTTAACAGCAAAAATGACCCAATCCCATACTGATGGCGCCTTATACTGGAAAATCATGAATGGAAATTCGCCAATGCCGGCATGGAAAGAAGTACATAAGGCCGACCATAATCAGTGCTGGCAATTGATTAATTATATCCGCACATTGGGAAAACAATCGCCAAAAATAAAAGTGGGAGAAAAAGGCATGCAGAAGATGGGGAACATGAAAAAAATGTGAAAGAAAGCTAACGATAATCCACGTCTTTAAATAATAATTAAAAAAACTTAAAATATTAAAGCGATGATGCATAATAACGGAGATTACTATTTCGGGGGAATGCACATGTTTTGGTGGTTCTCCCTACTCGTCCTCTTTTTTGCTGTGGTAGTATGGTATAGCGCGTTCCGAAAAAGAAAATGATCAACGCTATTCAAAAAAACATATTTTTAGAATAGCGTAGCCTATATAAATACGGGTTTATAAAGAGAGGCATTTGGTTAATAATAATTTATCTGAAAATAAAACAATTATGAAATACTATTTCTGTAAAACAATTGCTGGAAGTTTCGACAGTGCAATTCAGAAAGTTACAGAAGCGCTCAAAGGGGAAGGTTTTGGCATATTGACAGAAATTGATATAAAAGGCACGTTAAAGAAAAAGCTTGATGTGGACTTTTATAACTACAAAATACTTGGCGCCTGCAATCCGTCATTTGCCTATAAAGCCCTGCTGGCAGAAGATAAAATTGGAACCATGTTGCCCTGCAATGTGATTGTTCAGGAAAAAGCAGAAGGCCAGGTGGAGGTTTCTGCTGTTGATCCCTTAGCCTCCATGCAAGCTATAGAAAATAGAAATTTGCTTGATATTGCCACTGAAATAAGAGCCAGGTTACAAAAAGTAATTGAGCAGTTGTAGCCTTATGTAAATAATTTTTCTGTTCGGGGCACTTTTGGTAATGACCGGGTTGGGAAATAAAAAAATACAGAAATGATACATCAGCATCAACCCGAAAAACTTGCAAAAATGGAGAAAATGGATCACAGTAAAATGCAGCATGATAGCCGCCTGTCAATGGGTATGGAAGGGCATGATCATCATGCGATGATGATCGCTGATTTTAAAAAACGTTTTTTTGTGGTGTTGGTCCTTACCTTGCCAATCATGCTGTTATCAACCATGATTCAGCATTTTATTGGCATTAACTGGCAGTTTGCGGGCTCTTCCTATATTTTATTTGCATTATCATCAGTGGTATTTTTTTATGGCGGCTGGCCATTTCTAACTGGATGGCTTGATGAGATAAAAGCAAAGAATCCGGGAATGATGTTCCTGATCGGCTTTGCCATAACAGTTGCTTATTGCTATAGCGTGGCAATTGTTTTTGGGTTGAAGGGCATGGATTTTTTCTGGGAACTGGATACGCTTATTCTTATTATGCTTTTAGGCCATTGGATTGAAATGAAATCTGTGGCAGGTGCATCAAGGGAATTGGAGTTATTAGTGCAGTTGATGCCAGCCGATGCGCACCTGGTTCTTGCTGATATGGTCCACGATGTAAAAACAGGTACACTAAAGCAGAATGATGTTATATTGGTAAAGCCAGGTGAAAAAGTTGCAGCCGATGGGATTATACTGGATGGTGAAAGTTATTTGAATGAATCTATGCTGACGGGTGAATCAAAGCCGGTAAAAAAAATAAAAGGGGATAAAGTGATTGCCGGTTCAATTAATGGCAATGGCTCATTTAAGGTTACTGTATCACATGCTGCTGAATACTCTTATCTGTCGCAAGTAATAAAGTTGGTTGATGATGCACAAAAGTCGAAATCAAAAACACAATTACTGGCTGACACTGCTGCCAGATGGTTAACCGTAATTGCATTGGTGACAGGTATTTCCACATTTTTATACTGGTTTATAACCGGGCAAACGCTTTCGTTTGCTATGGAACGAATGGTAACCGTAATTGTTATTTGCTGCCCGCACGCTTTAGGATTGGCTGTACCATTGGTGGTAGCCAAATCAACCGCTTTAGCTGCAAAGCATGGGTTGCTAATAAAAAACAGGAATGCATTTGAAGATTCAAGAAAGATTACCACTGTTGTATTTGATAAGATAGGAACATTAACCGTAGGAAAATTTGAAGTTTCAAAAATAGTTTCTTTCAATAAAACCCTAAACGAAAACGAGATCATCCGTTTGTCTTCTGCGCTGGAGCAAAATTCAGAGCACCCGATAGCTACAGGCATCCTGCAAAAAGTAAAAGATTTATCTATCAAAATACCAGCCACAGAAAAATTTAACGCCATAACAGGCAAAGGTGTAGAAGCAACAGTAGAGGGTAAAAAGATATTGGTTGTTAGTCCGGGCTATTTAAATGAAAATAAAATAATTATTCCTGATGGCTTTACCGCCGATGATACTGAAACTATCGTCTTTGTAATAATCGATAATAATTTGGCCGGATATATTGCTTTGTCCGACAAAATACGACCAGAATCGTCAGGGGCAATTAAAACTTTAAAACAAGAAAACATTAAATCCATTCTGCTTACCGGGGATAACAGTAAAGTAGCAGCAAGCGTAAGTAAAACGTTGGGCATGGATAGTTTTATTGCCGAAGTATTGCCTGATCAAAAATTGGAAAAAATAAAAGAACTGCAAAAGAAAGGTGAGTTTGTAGCAATGACCGGAGATGGGGTTAACGATGCCCCTGCACTTGCCCAGGCAGATATTGGTATTGCCGTAGGCTCCGGGAGCGACATAGCGGCAGAAACAGCCGGCATTGTGCTTGTAAACAGCAATCCAAAAGACATCGTCAACTTAATTCTATTTGGAAAAGCAACCTATCGCAAGATGGTGCAAAACCTGGCTTGGGCTACCGGGTATAATGTGGTAGCGCTTCCGCTTGCGGCGGGCGTACTTTATAACCAGGGTATTTTATTAAGCCCCGCTGCAGGTGCAGCGTTAATGACTGTTAGTACAATAGTTGTCGCCATCAATGCAAGTTTGCTGAAAGTGAAATCATAGATGAATAGTACGGCATTGGTTTAAATCGTTGTTATTTATTTGATTGCCGTACAATATTGAATAATGATTCATAAATTTGCTGCATAAGCAAATTATAAGCCAATGAAGGTTGCACTTTTCCCTGGGTCGTTTGACCCTGTTACCAAGGCCCACGTTGATATTGTAAAGCGATCAGTTAGCCTGTTCGACAAGTTATATATCGGGATTGGTGTTAATAGCACCAAAGCGGGCTTGTTAAGTGTTGAGGTACGGGAACAAATGCTGCGGGCAGTTTTTCAATCCGATCCGCGTATACACATCGTAGCTTACGAAGGTTTAACCGTAAATTTTTGCAAAAGTATCGGGGCGGCTTATATGATCCGTGGCATCCGTACAGTATCCGACTTTGAATATGAAAAGGCGATAGCGCAAATGAACCATTCGCTCGAACCGGGAATTGAAAGTATTTTTATTGTGAGCAAACCAGGCTATTCCTCAATCAGCTCAAGCATAGTGCGCGAAATTATGCGCTATAACGGCGATGTTACCCAGTTTATTCCTTCTGAGGCTTTGGCTTATCTTTAGCTATCAGGTTCCTGGATCCTTAACCTTAACCCTGTCAATAAGCTCCTCCTTTACCAGCACATCCATAATTGATGGAAAAGTATTGGCTATTATTGGTTCAATATGATCTTTTTTAAACCAGCGTGCATCCCATATCCCTTCTTCTTTTTGGGGCTTTAATGTGTACTGCCCATTGCACCGCATTTTAAACCAGTGGGTTTTCTTTAAAACCAATTCGCCCCTCATTATGTAAACGTGGTATGTTTTGCATATCTTTTCGTCAATGCTACCCACTTTTATTCCGCAC
>DATCES010000086.1:0-7031 GCA_036509935.1 Mucilaginibacter sp. | reverse complement strand
CGACATCCGAAGTAAGGATTGGCCTGGTAGGTAAATACGTTGAATTGCCTGATGCCTATAAATCCATCAGTGAATCGTTTATACATGCCGGTTCAAAAAACGAATGTAGGGTAAAGGTTGAATATATACCATCGGAACAGTTAACGCCGGGCAATGCCATTGAACGGCTGAAAGGCCTGCATGGGGTATTGGTTGCCCCGGGGTTTGGCGAACGTGGTTTTGAAGGAAAAATTGAAGCCATCCGTTATGTGCGCGAAAATAATATCCCGTTTTTTGGGATTTGCCTCGGGATGCAATGTGCCGTTGTTGAATTTGGCCGTAATGTTTTGGGGTTAACGGATGCAAGCAGTACAGAAATGAACCCTGATACACCACACCCGGTTATTGACATGATGGAAGATCAAAAACAAATTATCAATAAAGGCGGCACCATGCGGCTGGGAGCTTATGCCTGCGAGCTTAAAAAAGGCAGTAAAGCTGCCAACTTTTATGTAAAAACGCGCATTTCCGAACGTCACAGGCACCGCTTTGAGTTTAATAATCATTATTTAAAGGACTATGAAAACGCCGGGTTAACGCCTTCCGGAATTAATCCTGAAAACAACCTCGTGGAGATTGTCGAGCTTAAAAATCACCCGTTTTTCATCGGGACGCAATTTCATCCTGAATTAAAATCAACTGTTGCAAATCCGCACCCACTTTTTATTAACTTTGTCGCCGCTTCGCTGGCTTATGCCCGGAAGCAATAGTTTTTTGCACGATACTTAGAAATGGATAAAAATACGTTTACAGGATTATTCCTGATTATGATTATAATGGGCGCCTCGTTTTTTTTTATGAGGCCATCAGAGGCTGACTTAAAAAAAGAAAGAATAAAGGCTCATGCTGATTCGATAAAAAGAGGCGATATAGCAAAAGCAGCAATAACCGCTGCAAAATTTGCTGATACCGCAAAAACACAGGCCGCTAAACAAGTTGACTCAGCTATTTTAAAAAGCCCGTTTGGCGCAAGCACTATTGGCGCCGAAAAATTCATAACCCTCGAAAATAATGACATCCTTGTAAAACTATCCACCCAGGGCGGCAGGGTTTACTCGGTTGAATTAAAAAACTATAAAACTTTTGATAAAAAGCCACTCATCCTGTTTGACGGCGACCATAACCATTTTGGCCTGAGCTTTACCGCCGGTAACAATAGCATCAATACCGACAAACTTTATTTTACACCCAGTGCAAACGCGCTCCGGGTTACTGAAAAAGACTCGGGCTCGGTTACCATGCGTTTAAATTACAGCGCCACCCAGTATATTGATTATATATATTCGCTAAGCGGAACAGGCTATAAAGTTGGTTTAACTATAAAACCTACAGGACTTGACCAGGTAATTGCAAACAACAATACACTTTATCTTGACTGGCAGGCCAATTTGCGCAAGCAGGAGATGGATATGACCCTGGAGCGCCATTATTCGACTGTTTATTATATGAATACCGAGAATGACGTTGATTACCTGAGCGAGACCAAAGACGATCAAAAGACCATCGGCGACAAAAAAATGCAATGGGTATCATTCGAAGCCCATTTCTTTTCGGGGGTATTAATTGCCAAACAGGGTTTTGATAAATCTGATATTTCGGTAAGTACAGATGTAACCGACACCTCGCATATTAAACAAATGAAGGCCGACCTGGCCGTGAGCAGGAGCGCTGACGGTACTTACCCGATGGAGTTTTATTTCGGCCCTGTTAAATACAACTTTCTAAAAACACAGGGTTATCATTTAGAAAAAGAAGTTTATATGGGTTGGGGGTTCCTGGCTTATATTAACCGTTTTTCGGTACTGCCTGTATTTAATTTCCTGAGTAAGTTCACGCTTAATTATGGCCTTATAATATTGGCTTTAACCATTATCCTCAAGCTGGTTCTGTCGCCGCTTACTTACAAGTCATATCTTTCGATGGCTAAAATGCGAGTTTTAAAGCCCGAAATGGATGAGATTAAGACAAAGGTTGGCGATGACAACCCTACGCTGTTACAACAGGAATATTTAAAGCTGTACAAAAAAGCAGGCGTAAACCCTCTGGGCGGTTGTTTACCGATGCTGATACAAATGCCTATTGTATTTGCCTTCTTTCGGTTCTTCCCAAGTTTGTTTGAGCTGCGCGGCCAAAGTTTTTTATGGATGCATGACCTATCCACCTACGATTCAGTCATTACTTTTCCAAATATCCCGTTCATTGGTAACCACCTTAGTTTAATGTGTTTACTGATGACTATTTCAACATTGATCTACACCTATTTTAATAACCAGATATCAGGGGTATCAGGTCAGATGAAATATATAGGCTACATTACCCCGGTCATATTTTTAGGGGCGTTAAATAGTTACCCATCGGGTTTAAATTATTATTATTTCCTTGCCAACATGCTTACTTTCCTACAGCAGTATGTTATCCGCTTAATGGTGGATGATAAAAAGATACATGCGCAGATACAGGAAAACAAAAAGAAACCCGAAGTAAAAAAGAAAACAAGCGGTTTCCAGGCCCGCATGGAAGAAATGATGCGCCAGAAGCAGCAATTAGCCCCTGCACCGAAGAAGAAGTGAGGTGGTTCATTGTTCATGGATCATAGTTTAGAAATTTAAAAAGGCCGGACTCGCTTAATTGGTTCTGGCTTTTTTTATTTTCCTTTTGCCCACATCTCTTACTATGAACTATGATCCATCAACTATGAACAAAAAAACTAAAACAATTAGCAAAAAAATATTACATTTACCCTCATGTATGCAATTGTTGATATTGAAACCACCGGGGGGCATGCCAGCGCCAATGGCATTACCGAAATTGCTATTTGCATACATAATGGTAAAAAAGTAATTGAACGCTATTCAACATTAGTTAACCCGCAAAGGAATATACCTATTTACATAAGCGCATTAACGGGAATTACTAATGATATGGTGCAAAATGTCCCGCTTTTTGAGGATGTGGCCCATGATGTTTACCACTTGCTTAATGGTAAAATATTTGTAGCGCACAACGTAAATTTCGATTATTCATTTGTACGCCATCACCTTGCCGCCGCCGGGTATCACCTGCAATGCAATAAATTATGCACCGTAAGGCTTGGCCGTAAAATACTGCCCGGCCTTCCTTCTTATGGTTTGGGTAAATTATGCAGGCACCTGGGCATTGCTAATGAAAGCCGCCACCGTGCTGCCGGGGATGCTGAAGCAACCGCTGTATTATTTTCAATGTTGCTTCAAAAGGATACTAATAACCATATCCCCCAGTCTTTAAAACCAAACTCGAAAGAACAGGCGCTGCCTGCAAATTTGTCGAAACAGGATGTAGAGGCTTTGCCGGATAGGCCTGGTGTATATTATTTTCACGATGAAAAAGGGAAAGTTATTTACATCGGCAAGGCCAAAAACTTAAAAAATCGGGTATGCAGCCATTTTACCGGCAATAACCCCGACCCGCAACGGCAGGAGTTTTTGCGCAATATTTATCATATCACCTTCCAGCTATGCGGTACGGAACTGATAGCTTTCGTGCTTGAGGCGGTTGAGATAAAACGCCTTTGGCCCAAATACAACCATTCGTTAAAACGATTTGAACAAGCCTACAGCCTTTATGCGTTCGAGGATCAGCGGGGCTACCTGCGCCTCGCTGTTGATAAGCACCGGAAAATGACCGGGGCAATTTATAGCTGCAACACACTATTGGAAGGCCGGAATATCCTTTTAAAGCTGATCGAAGGGTTTGAGCTATGTCCCAAATTATGCTTCATTCAAAATAATACCGGTCCGTGTACAGGTATTAATGGTGATATGTGCGCCTGTGAGGGCCATGAATCTATTGAAGACTATAATAAAAAAGTAAACGCAGCAATAAGTGAATTAGGCGATGCCCTGCCCACTTTCGCTATCCGCGATGCAGGCCGTACCCATGATGAGCATAGCTGCCTTTTGATTGAAAAAGGGAAATTTTACGGCATGGGCTATATTTCCCATTATTTTGATGTGGATAATTTACAGCAGTTAAAAAACCACCTCACGCCTTATCCCGGTAATGATTATATTAGGGGTATGGTTGCAGGGTATGCTTCTAAATTTCCCGAAAGGAAAGTGGTGTTTGTTTAATAAAGGCCGTAAAGCTAAATTGAAAAATTCAATTTAAAATAACATTGCCAAAGGGTGTTATAACAAAACAGCAACGAATCTTTAGGCCAAAGGCTGAAGCCGGATTTTGGTAAAGTCCTGGTTACGATTGGACTTCGGACTAAAGCCCCAAATTATAATAGCTTATCTATCCCTTTAGCCAATGCCCTGTCCTTGTCAGTCACCACATCGCCTGCGCTATGGGTGCTGAGCCATATCTCCACTTTGTTCCAGGTATTTGTCCAGGTGGGGTGATGGTCCATTTTTTCGGCTAATAAGGCTACCCTGGTCATAAATGAAAACGCTTCCGGGAAATCCTTGAATTCAAAGGAGCGGTGTAGTTTGTTGTTGGTTTCGCGCCACATGGGGGTTATATTTAAATGGATGTAATTTTAACTCATAACAAATGTAATGGCAAATTGTAAGAGAAATTTTATAATTTTTTAATATAGCTTAACAATAAGTTAGGTTAGTTTGAGCGTGGATACTCAAATTAAAGTTAGTTAGGCGAAAGACGTTTTACCTACTGGAGGGGCAAGATATGGACAAGTGCTGAATTAAATTATAAAATATTTCAAAAACTCTTTGAAATATCAATTCTTTTGCTCTACATTTGTAGAGCAGACTCTCAACTTATAGAACAATATGAAATTGACCGATAGCGAAGAACAATTAATGGACCTGATATGGGAGCATGAGCAGGTGTTTATGAAAGATATTATTGAAAGCTATCCTGAACCCAAACCTGCTGTAACTACTATTGCCACGTTGTTAAAGCGCATGCAGAACAAAGGCTTTGTGGGCTATAAATTAATGGGAAATTCCAGGCAATACTATCCGCTGGTAAAAAAGTCGGCTTATTTTTCAAAGCATGTGAATGGATTGATCAAAAACTTTTTTGGCAGTTCGGCCATGCAGTTTGCCTCTTTTTTTACCACTGAAACCAACTTGACAGCAAAAGAGCTTGAAGATCTGAAAAAAATTATCGACAATGAAATTAACCGAAAAAAACAATGATAACCTACCTCGTAAATTCCACCCTATGTTCGGCCTTGCTGCTTGCCGGATACCATCTTTTGCTTAAAAACAAAGCGATGTATAATTTTAACAGATTTTACCTTTTGGTGAGTATATTATTTTCGTTAGGTGTGCCGCTAATTGTGGTACACCACAATATCGCCCCGCTCCAAGCCCTCGTGCCTATGCACGCGCAGGTTATCAATGAAGCTGGCTTTATTATTCAAAACAGTAATAAACAGCCATCAACAAATGCCAATCCTATCGACTACCGATTGTATGCATATATCCTGGTTTATGGTCTCGTTACATTTTTATTGCTCTTTAGGCTCATCAGAAACCTGTATGCTATCCGCTCAACTATATCACAACATGAAAAGGTTAGTTATAAGGGTGCACAGCTTGTGCTGATCGGCCAACGATTAACCCCGCATACTTTTTTAAATTATATTTTTTTAAACATTGATGATTACTACCAGAGGCAGATTGAAAATGAACTACTACAGCATGAGTTGGCACACGCACGGCAATGCCATTCCGCAGATATTATACTGACAGAGCTGGTGCAGGCTTTTTGCTGGTTTAATCCTTTCCTTATCCTGTACCGGAAGGCCATCCAGGTAAACCATGAGTTTATAGCAGACGCAGCAGCACTCAATGACTGTAATGACCTGTCCGGCTACCAAAGCTTATTGCTTAGTAGGTCGGCGCAGCTTAAAAGTTTAAATATAACCAGCCAGTTTAATTATTCAATTACTAAAAAACGATTGATAATGATGAGTAAAACCACTTCCGCCACAACAGCCTGGTGCGCCCGGCTCACTATAATCCCAGTAATAGTCGCTTCCTTTATGCTGTTTTGCAATAAAACTGATGCCCAGCAACCAAAGTCAAATAAACAAGCTGACCAAACTAAATCCGGGAAACATAAGGACATCATAAATGTGCAATTGCTTCCTCCGGATAAACCCGTTAAACGCGAATATCCAAGCACAAAAAATGGTATTTCTCCTGTACTGATGGATGAATACATGGCTTACGAAAAAAAATATGCCGCGAAGCGTTTGGATTTCAGTAAAACGATAACGCAGCCGGAACAGAAACGGATGGAGCAGCTATTTCAGCAGATGAGCAAAGAGCAGCAAAAAAACCGGGCAATTAGTTTTACATACCCACCCGAGCCGTTGCCAGAAAGCGTGGTAAGCCGTGAGGAACTTGATTCGTGGGCCGACCCATCCGTTTATGGCGTATGGATAGATGGAAAACGGGTGAAAAACTCACAATTGAAGCACCGCCAGCCCGAAGAGTTTAATATGATGTTATTTAGCAGGCTAACTGATAAGGCAGTTAAGAATGATAAATTCCACTACCAGATTACTCTGATGACGCTCGACTATTACAAAAAATACCGTGAGCAAGCAATCGCCAACAGGAACAACAGCATGATAATGTTTCATCTAAAGTCATAAGGATATGAACGAAACAAAATTATTCCCCCTTCAACGAATCCGCCTTTAAATACTTTAAATAATTAACCCGGTTAATCCTTATTGAACTATCAATATTGGTACCAACAGTATAAAATTTCCTGTAATCATCAAGCAATTTATAGGATTGGTCGGCCTTAACGTCACCTGTAAATTTTGAAAAGCCGGCGGCTGTAATTTCACCTGATTTGAAGATGGATGGTAAACTAAGTGTATCATTCCAGTAAAACGGCCCGGTACTTTTATCTTTTGAAATAGCCGCTAAATTGAGGTAATAATTGGTTTCTTTAATTAGCCGCCCGGTAGCATCATTAAAGGCAGCAATCTCAAATGACGGGTTATTGCCGTGATTGGAACAAAC
>DATCES010000085.1:0-12529 GCA_036509935.1 Mucilaginibacter sp. | reverse complement strand
CTCAATTGTTGCATTGGCATTACTGGTTTTGTTTACCATAATAGGCTCAGGGCCTTTATCGCTCGACAGGTATTTGTCGAAGTGGGAAGCTTAAAAGCAGTTGCAGTGAATAGTAGCAGTTTTTAGTTTTCAAGCAGATTTTTAAAACTGCAACTGCCACTTTTTAATATTCTGCCATAATTTCATCCACATAACACCATAGCCATCGTTCACCCGGCTCGACTGATATTACTACAGGGTGGCCCGTTGCGCGGGCATGTTTGCTGGCGTGCATGTTTGGCGAACTATCACAGCAAAGGGTTCTGCCGCACTCCTGGCAGGTACGCAGATGCATCCAGCTATCGTGCGTTTTTATACACTCCTCGCATACATAGCCTTCTGCATGCTTTAGGGTTTTAATGGCGCTCAGGTGTTTGCAGATTTCTTGTTCCATAACGTAATAATTTTTAAAAAATCTCATTAACCTATTCAACTCAATAAATTTAATCACCAAACCTACACTTCCGCCAAATACCTATGTACAAAACTGATGGCCATTGAGCCTTCCCCAACTGCCGATGCTACCCTGTTCATAGCGCCGGCGCGTACATCCCCTGCGGCAAAAACGCCGTGGCAACTTGTTTCAAGCAAAAACGGATCGCGGTTCAATTTCCATATTTTGCCAAAACTATCATACCTCATCAACTCCCGCCCGGTTTCAACAAAGCCTTTTTCATCCCTGATAATATCCAGCTTTATCCAATCGGTATAGGGCCTGGCCCCGATAAAAATATAAAGGGCGGCTGCTTCTTTGGCAACAGTTTCTTTTGTTTTAACATTGGTAAGCGTTAATTGTTCAAGGCAATTAATACCTGATGCTTCCATAATTTCAGTATCAGTCAATACCTGAATATTGGGAATATTATCAATTTGCTGAATCAAATATGCCGACATGGTATAGGATAAATTATCCCTACGGATAATAATATATACGTTTTTTGCAAATTTTGATAGGTACACCGCCCCCTGGCCGGCGGAGTTTCCCCCGCCGATGATATACACTTCTTTATCCTTACAGGCCGAGGCCTCGGTCATGGCCGCACCGTAATAAATGCCAGCCCCTGTAAAATTTTCAATGCCTTTAACCTCCAGTTTACGGTAATCAACACCGGTAGTGATTACTACGGCACGGCTGATAATTTCGGGACCGTCATCAAGCAGAATCGTTTTATAACCATCTTTTTGTGTGATGTCATTCACCGCCTGCGGCGACAAAAATTCGGCGCCTAACCGCATGGCCTGGCTAATGGCCCGGCGTGTAAGGTCAGCGCCGCTTAATCCCGCCGGGAAACCGAGATAGTTTTCTATCCTAGAACTTGATCCGGCCTGGCCACCCGGCGCCTTGCGCTCAATCAGTAAGGTTTTTAAGCCTTCGGATGCACCATAAACTGCCGCCGCAAGCCCGGCAGGACCTGCGCCGATGATTACAACATCATAAATTTGATTAGTGATTTGCGGGGTTACACAAATTTTTTCGGCAATTGCCTTTATAGTTGGTTTTGTTAAAAAGGCGCCGTCATCAAACACTATTAATGGCAATTGGTCAACAGTTATTTTGTTAAGTTCTAAAACACCTTTTGCATCCGGGTTCTTTTCTATATCAAGCCACCGGTAGGGTATCAGGTTGCTGGCAAGGTAATCTTTAACATTATGGGATTGCGGCGAAAACTGGTAACCAACAAGCTTTATGCCCTTAAATTCAGGGATGTAATCGTTTTGCCAGTCGTCCAGCAGGTCATTTAAAACCGGGTACAACTTTTCTTCCGGAGGGTCCCAGGGTTTCATCAGGTAATAATCAAGTTGCACATCATTAATTGCCTTTATGGCTGCTTCGGTATCCGAGTAGGCGGTAAGCAATATCCGTTTGGCTTTTGGAAATATTTTTATCGCTTTTTCCAAAAACTCAACGCCTTCCATTTCGGGCATCCGTTGGTCACACACAAACATGGCGACCGCAGCCGAGCTGTTTTTCAGATCGGCAAGGCTTTCCAGCGCTTCATTAGCCGACGTAGTGCTTAAAATTTTGTACTCCTTGCCATACATCGTTTTTAAATCGCGGCTTATGGCGCGTAACACCTGGTGGTCATCATCTATCGAAAAAATTATGGGTCGTTCCATTGCGCAGGGTGTAACGATTAATATTAATTAATAATTGAACAAAAATAACGTCTTAAGCCGATAGTCCTAAGTCTTAAGTCAACCAAGAGCATAAGGAAACTTTGGACTTAACACTACAGACTTTTAACTTAGCGCTATCCATCTATAGGGAAACAAACAATAAATTCTGTATGCCCCGGTTCCGATTTTACTTTTATCGAGCCATTATGCTGATGAACGATTCGTTGCACCACTTCAAGCCCCATGCCTGTACCTTTGCCCATTTCTTTGGTGGTAAAAAAAGGGTCAAATATCCTCGGTTTTATATCAGCGGGTATCCCGGGGCCGTCGTCAATAACAAACACATTTACAAATTCGCGGCTTTTTTCAGTTTTTATGGTTAATGTGCCTTTGCCGTTTGTTTCCATGGCATCAAGTGCATTATCAATCAGGTTTGTCCATACCTGGTTAAGTTCGCCAATCAATGCGTTTACCGGCGGCAGGGTTTCATCATAATCTTCAACAAGCGTGATATTGCCTTTTTTTATTTTATAACCAAGCATGGTAAGGGTGTTGCGTATGCCAATGTGTATGTCGGCATATTGCTTATCAACCCCGCGGTCCATGTGGGTAAAGTTTTTTACAGAAGTTACCAGGCCGGCAATCCGGCGGGACGATTCCTGCATGTCTTCCACCAGTCTTTCTGTTATAAGCAGGTTGTTTATCCAGTTAAAAACAGGCGAGCAGTAATTGGAAGGAATATGGTTGCAAAATGTTTCCAGGTTGTCTGTCGCAAAACCAAAATCAACAAAGGTTTCTGCAATTTCAAAGCTGTTTTCTATACCATGGCCCTCCAGCCAGACTGTTAACTCTTCTTCGCGTTTGGTTTTTTCTTTCAGCGTTAACCGTGGCCTGTCTTTCAAAGCAAGTAGCCGGAATAGCTCATCATTTACTGCGTCAACCTGTGCCGAGTCCATTTGTATGGCAATCACTTTTTTGAAGGTTTGCGGTTCCATCCTCAGATGTTCAATAAGCGAAACGGAATCCCTGACGATAGCCGAGGCAGGGTTATTCAACTCGTGCGCAAGCCCCGCCGAAAGTTTGCCAAGCGCCATCATCTTTTCGTTCTGCTGCTGCAAGGCAGTAAATTCGCGCACACGGTTGCTCATTACATGCACCAGCGCCTGCGTAAGCTCAAAATGGTCTTTTATCATTTCCTTTATCCTTTCGGTGGGGAACGAAATTAAATGTAATTCGCCAATTGCCTGGCTGTTCACAGTTGCATTAATTGCTCTTGAGTACGGCAGGTAGCCGGTGATATCGCCTGTATTAAAAGCAGCGATCCCGCGCCTTGCACCATTTTGGATGAAGGATAATTGAAGGCTGCCTTTAATTATAAAATGCGGCCCGGTAAGCGGTTGTCCCTGTACAGTCAAATATTCGCCATCACGTAATCTATATTCTTCACTGTTATCTATCAGCCATTGCAACTCCTCATCGGGCACGTTTTTTAATGCATCAAAAGCTTTAAGCACTGTAGTGGTAACTGCTTGCATATACTAAAGATCTTATTTTTTTATGACAAAAAAGAAAAAAGAATCTTGCACTATTATGCTACTGAAATAAACAACAATTTAGCAGATCACGAATATTTTTACAAATCATTAACAAAGCACATTCTGCTGCCAAACTACACCCACTTGTTCAAAAACTGGCTGAACGCCTCCTTATACTGGTCGCCAACGGTAATATTGACCTTGCCAATTTGCAATGCGTTGCGGGTTATTGAGTTTATTTTATCTAAAGAAACTATAAATGAGCGGTGAACGCGCATAAAACGTTTTGAGGGCAGTTTTTCTTCCAGCGATTTAAGGCTGGTTAGTGAGAGGATGGGTTTTTCAACGCTCTTGAGCCAAACTTTTACGTAATCTTTCAAACCTTCAATATAAAGTATATCACTCAGCGCAATGCGCACAAGCTGATACTCCACTTTTAAAAACAAGTACTCATCTTCTATTCGCTCTTCATGTGCAACGGCAGCAGCAGTTGCGCCGGAGGCGTTTGATTTTTCAACCAGCGCTGCATAATTTAACGCTTTGGTTGCAGCATGCAAAAACTCTTCATAATTAAATGGCTTAAGCAGGTAATCGAGCGCGTCAACGCGGTAGCCCTCAAGGGCAAACTGGTTATAGGCGGTGGTAAAAATAATTCGCGGCTTATTGGTTTTACTGTTATCAAGCACGCGGGCCAGTTCAATGCCATTCAGGTCGGGCATTTGTATATCTAAGAAAACCACATCCACTTTTTGGGTATGAATGGCCCTTAATGCCTCCACCGCGCTCGAAAAACGGCCAACGAGATTTAAAAACGGGGTTTGTTCAATAAATGAACTTACCAGGCCAAGCGCCAAAGGTTCGTCATCAACAGCTATACAATTTAATATCATGACAGATCAATTGTTAGGTGAACTGAATAAGTGTTTGCGGCGGCATCTTCTTTTATGTTCAGCGTATGTTTACCGGGGTACAGCAAATCAAGCCTGCGCCGGGTATTGTTAAGCCCTATGCCGCTGCCGGCCTCTAAGTTATTGTTTTGTTCTTTAGTAATGGTATTGATCACATTCAAATCCACTAAAGAACCGTGCTGACCGATATTAATATCGATATAACTCGGATTTGTAGCGCTCACGCCATGCTTAAAAGCATTTTCGATAAACGGCAGAAATATCATAGGCGCAATAGCCATATCCTTTAAAGCCGCCGGCGACTTAAAATCAATTTTTACTGCATCTGTCAGGCGAAGCTGCATCAGGCTTATATAATCCTTTACAAAGGCAACCTCCTGGCTAAGCTGCGTGGCAGCATTTTCGGTATCATATAATACGTAACGCATCATGCGCGATAATTGGTGGATCGCTTTCCGGGATGTATCCGCATTTACTAAGGTAAGCGCGTAAATATTATTAAGGGTATTGAAAAAGAAATGCGGGTTGATCTGCGCTTTAAGGAACGACAGTTCGGAACTGATTTTGTCCTGCTCCATTTCCTGGTGTTTTTGTTTATCATTTTGCCATTTTTGTATTACGGCAATGCTTGTACTGATGCCCAGTACCAGGGCACAGGTACCGATCATTGGGGCGATCATGCCCACTGCCCATTCGCTATGCGGATGATGATGACGGTGCGGCGGGCCATATTTATGAAAAGCGGCATCCATCAGCTCGGGCAGGTTGAGCCATTGATCAACATAGCCATTCAGCATAACGATGACCGTTGCAACGCCCGCCGCGATCAGCAAATAGGCAACCGTTTTATTCTTTAATAAAAAAAGAGGAACTATTATTTCTGAATTAAGGTAAAATGTGATGACCAGCAGGCCAAATATGATAGATTGTTTAATCCAAAACTGGTATGGCAGTGAAATATTCAGGCTTAACGGCTGGAAAAAGAACAACAGCATCCCAAACACCGCCCACGCCAGCACGTGTATGAGTACCGTAACCAGCTTGCTTTTCGATTTTGTTATGATCATGTCATGATTTATTTGTTGATTGAGTGAGCGCTTGATAGGACAGGGACCCCGGCAGGCAATTTCTTTATCTGAAACTTAATCTGGTTAATCCAACCCGGTCAGCTACTCACCAATATAACAGCAATATTACAAATGAATATTGCATAAAGCCAATCAAAATCTATCGGGACGTAAAGTTTACCGACAGAAAGTTAAAGTTTACCGTTAAAAACCCACTATCGTGACGCTTCATTTAAAATATGGTTTTTATAGGTTTAAAACCTGCTTTGGTCTACTTTCATACAGCCTTTGTCTATTACGTTTTTTTACGGTTAAGTTTTGGTTTTGATTTGTGCTGTCAAATCAAAACCCATTATGAAAGTAAGATATTTTTTTATTGCCTTAGCCGTTTTAATAAGCACCGGCTCTTATGCCCAAACCGGCAGGGACGTGCATGGTTCGGTAATTGATTCAACAAAACAAAGCCTGCCCGGTTCAACCGTTAAAATTTTAATGGGGAACGATAGCAGCAGTACCATTACCGATGCAAAAGGGGCATTCCTTTTCCCGGCAGTAAAAGTTGCCAACTTTAGTTTGGTGATTCAATCAGTAGGTTTTGAGCCTGTAAAGCGGCGTTTTGCTTTGGATAACACCAACAACCCGGTTTTTTTGAGGCCTATAATATTAAAGCCCTCAACCACCATGTTAAATACGGTGGTAATATCCGATGTTTTGCCGGTTAAAATAAAAGAGGATACGGTTGAGTTTAATGCGGCTGCATATCCGGTGAGGGATGGCGCACCTGTTGAAGATATGGTAAAAAAGCTCCCGGGCGCTGATGTTGATGCCCAGGGCAATGTAACCTTCCAGGGGAAAAGCGTAACTAAAGTGCGCGTGGGCGGCAAGGATTTTTTTGGCGGCGACTTAAAAACAGCCACGCAAAATTTACCGGCGGATGCTGTTCAAAGTTTACAAATGATAAATGATTACGGCGACCAGGCGAACCTTACGGGCATAAAAACCGGGGAGCCCGAAACCATTTTAAATATCGTTATAAAACCAAGCAGGAACCATGGCATCTTTGGCCAGGCCAGCGCCGGGGGCGGGCAGGATGCTATACCACAAATTGCCGGCACAAAAGATCAAAGCAGGTATTTGGCCCAATTCAATTTATTCAACTTTAACGGCAATCAGCAAACAGCGGTATTGAGCAACCTGAATAATACCAATACCAGCCTGTTTAGTTTTGGGGGCGGCGGCGGCAGGGGCGGCGGCGGCGGCAGGGGCGGCGGCGCCCCAGGGGGTAATAACGTGCAAAATGGTATTACTACAGCCCGCTCTATCGGTTTCAACTACCGCGACTCATGGGGGAAAAAGATTACCGTTTACGGCAGCTATAGTTATACTGATAATACCGTAAACACCATCAGCTCGACCCTGCAAAATAATATCTCGCTAGCAAACCCAAGCACCAATAGCCAGGCCAGTAACCAAACCGATAATAAAATAAACCACCGGCTTACCTTTAACATGGAATACAGGCCTGATACAATAAATTATTTAAAAATCAGCCCTTCATATTCTTATGCCGGCGCCAATACTGCTCAAAATGGCACCAATTTACTAACGAGGGACACTTCAACATTATCTGATTATAACTTTAATACAATAAACCATTCATCGGCCCCAAATTATGGTATAAACGTGCTTTATAATCACAGGTTTAATGGTAACGGGCGTAATTTTAGTGTAAGTGCCGGCGTAGGCTCGTCAGTAAGCAATCAATACCAAAACCCTGTTTACCAATATATAAAAGGCATCCCCAATGCCCCTTTGGACCAGTTTATTAATACAAACAGCCGGACTGATACTTTAGGGTCGTATCTTTCTTACATCGAGCCAATAGCCAAACATTCGTATATTGAACTTAATTATAACTACAAACATTCATATACAACAGATGATAAGCAAACTGATACCCTGGCTAACAATAATGCGATAAATCAATACGCCCTGTTAAGCAATAATTATAATTTCACCTTTATCACTAATCGTTTTGGTTTAAATTACCGCGTTGTTGAAAAGAAATACAATTATGTGTTAGGCGTAACTGCGCAGCCCTCGCTTTTGCAAGGCAGTTCGCCAAATAGCGCCCCAACAAGTATAAGTACATTCAACATTTCGCCAAACGCGCATTTTATTTATAATTTTTCGCGCACACAAACGTTAAGCGCAAATTACAGCGGGAGCAGCAATATGCCTACTTATACAGAATTGCAGCCGGTTACAGATTTTTCGACCGCGTTATACCCGGTTACCGGTAACCCCGACCTGAAACCAGAGTATAACAATACTTTTTCGTTAAGGTATAATAACTTCAATTTCCAAACGGGCAATATATTCTTCAGCAATTTATCGTTTATTCAAACTGATGATAAAATTGTTTCCAATACCACAACTTATCCGCGGGTTTATGCAGCCGACAGCAAGCTTGCCGGGACTATAGCAACCAATTATTTGAATGCTGCAGGTTATTATTCTGCATCGGCGTTTTATGTATTTGCAAAACCTTGGGATAAACGCAAATATAACCTGTACTTTACCGGCAACCTGTCGTACAATAACAATATATCATACATCACCAATATTGACCCATCTACTTATAATGTGACCGCCGAAAAAAACATCGCCAAAACGCTGGTGCTGTCACAGGGGATACGTTTCAGGATAGATATTGCTGATGTGATAGATGCTGAAGCGAATACTACTTACAGTTTGAATTCGTCGCAAAACTCAATTAACCAGCCGGGTATCCAGGATAATTTCAGGACCTGGGTGTTAGGCGTAAATGGTAAAAATTACGTTTGGAAAGATTGGACCTATAGTTACGATTATACAAAAACACTTTACTACGGGTATAAAGGCGCTACAAACCCCAACGTATTTAATACATATCTGGAGCGAAGGTTTTTAAAGGGCAATATGGCTACGCTGCGTTTTTCGGTACTTGATGTGTTTAACCAGAATACCGGTTTTACCAGCACGCAAAACGGAAGTTACATTACACAAACCAACACTAACCGCCTGGGACGTTATTATTTGTTAAGCTTTACTTATCGTTTCCAGAAAATGGCGGGCAAAAGGCCTGATGGCCCTGGTATGGGAAGGGGATTTGGCCCTCCTGGCGGTGGCGACCGCCCTGGTGGCGACCGCCCCGGTGGCGACCGCCCCGGTGGCGACCGCCCTGGCGGTGGCCCTCCCGGCGGCGGCGACCGCCCCGGCGGCGGGCCGTTTCCTGATTAACTGACACGTTGAACAATCGGCTATTTAGTTTTATAACCTGTATTTAATTAACACTATCAAACAACCTTTAAATAAAAAACGTTGTATTATAAATGTTAACTAAACAGACTAAATATGAGAAAAATAACATTATTTGGGGCAATTTTATTAGCAAGCGCTGCTTTATTTGCCCAAACAAAATGGAACGTTGATAAAGCACATGCAAAAATCGGGTTCACGGTAACACACATGATGCTATCGGAAGTTGATGGGAATTTCAAAAAATTTGAAGCAAGCCTAACTTCCTCAAAAGATGATTTTAACAATGCCGTTTTTGAAATAACAATTGATGCCGCTTCCGTTAATACAGACAATGAAAGGCGTGATAATGATTTGAAAAGCGATCATTTTTTTGATGTGGCGAAATACCCGGCAATCACCTTTAAAAGTACATCAATCAATAAAATTGACGCAAAAAAATACAAGGTTACCGGAAACCTAACCATGCACGGGGTAACAAAACCCGTTACTTTAGATTTAACATTAAATGGCGTGGGCAATAGCATGATGACGCATAAACCGGTTGCCGGCTTTAAAGTTACAGGCACATTAAACAGAATAGATTTTGGCGTTGGCACAGCCCCGGCAGCAATGGTAGGCGATGAAATTACACTAAGGGCCAATGGCGAATTTGACCAGTAATTAGTTGATTATTATTGATTTTAATTGGTAACAGTGCGTTCCGGGGTGAGATACGGAACGCCTTTTTTTTACAAAAAATCATTTACGCTAATTTTAACAGAAAAAATTTCAACCCTAATTAAACGATCTGATAAAACATTAGTCAAACACAACAAAGGGAATTGACAAATTTGGCCTTATATTTAATTGCGGATATAGTTGGACACTACTAAATATTTACTTTGTACAATTGCTGTTTTATGTTTTTTCAACGCGTTCTCCCGACAGAATCCATTAACCATTCCACGGCAACAAAGATTTGCTGACCATTTAAACAGTGCCGCAGTTGATTCACCCAAACAAAAAGACCTTATTGATATCATTCAAAAAGCCCTTGACAAAAAAACACAGCCCCAAAAAATGGCGTTGCCAAAAAAAGAAAATTTTTCTTTTGTTCCGTATGGCGGATATACGCTTTCAACCGGTTTAACAATTAATTTAACCGGTAATGTTGGTTTCTATACCAGCGCCGGTCATCAGGAAAACCTATCTGTAATAGCAGCCGATGCAGGTTATGATTCCAAAATCCAGAAAATTTTCCGTAGCCGTTCTGAAATCTGGACCAATGAAAACAGTTTCAAATTTGTAACCGACCTCCGCTATGAAATATATCCCACTGACACTTATGGCCTGGGTACTTTTACAAAGTTTACCGAAGATGACAATATTGACTACCGGTATGTGCGTTTATATGGCACAGCGCTTAAAAAAATAACCGGTAATTACTATGCGGGCATGGGCTATAACTTTGATTATCATTATGATATTACGGCCACAAATAATGCCGACGAAATTGTTACGGATTTTATTAAATATGGCCAAACCCCCAGCTCACGGTCATCAGGGATTAATTTTGATTTTTTGTACGATAACCGAAAAAACCCGCTTAATCCGTTAAAAGGAAGTTTTGCCAGCGTTATTTACCGCCAGAATTTAACATTTTTGGGCAGCGAGGCCAATTGGAGGTCGTTACAATTTGATGTAAGGAAATATATCAAATTGTCATCACGTTCAAATAATGTATTGGCATTATGGGGCATTGCTGATTTTACTTCGGGCAATGCGCCATACCTTGATTTACCCACTACCGGAGGGGATATGTATAATAATAGCGGCAGGGGCTATGCTGTTGGCAGGTTCAGGGGCAAGAACGAGCTTTACCTGGAAGCTGAGTACCGTTTTGGCATTACCCGGAACGGCCTGCTTGGCGCTGTTATTTTTGTAAATGGCGAAAGTTTTTCCGAAATTCAAAGTAATTCATTTGAAGCGATAGCCCCGGCTGCCGGTACAGGGATCAGGATAAAATTAAACAAACATTCAAACACTAATATTTGTATAGATTACGGGGTTGGAACCGGTGGTTCGCGGGGCTTTTTTGTTAACCTGGGCGAAGTGTTTTAAATGAAAAGGATTAATAATTGACTGTTAATAAATATTAAATTTCCTTTTATGTCTATGTGGCTGCCTGAATTTCATGTTGTTTACAGGATTTTTCTTTAATATTGTTGCTGCGTGACAGCAGATGCATAAAATTGAAAGGATTAATAAAAAAGGAGACATACAACATTTAAACTCAAATGTGAGATGAGGGAACATCATTTCCTTGAAAACAAAAGGAGATTTAACAGGAAATCATTTAGCATATTTGCAAAATATTAAAGCCTGGATAAATGAAAATTATAATTAGCCTTTTTTATAGTATATTTTTATTTATGCCCATGTTCAGTTTTGCCCAGCAAAAAGACACGCTGGCTAAAAAGACCGATAGCACAAAAATTATAACTGAAACTATAAAAAAGGATTCACTGAAATTAAACCAAATTACTGAAGTAAAAGGTAGAATAACGGATGCAGCTACTGGCAAGCCCGTTATATTTGTCAGGGTAACTTTTATTGGCGGTAAACTCGGGACCAATTCTAATGAGCAGGGCAATTATGATTTGAGGGCCCAGGGATCATTCACTCAAATAAAGTTTTCTTTTATAGGTTACAAATCAGTTACAAAATCAATTATTCCTGATGCGGTGCTGAACATTAAACTTGAAAGCAGCGAAACGCTGTTAAAGGAAGTGGTAGTTAAATCGTCCAAAAGAAAGCGTTATAGAAATAAGGATAATCCGTCAGTTGAATTAATTCAGCAAGTTATTGACCATAAAAACCAAAATAGAATGGCAGATGCTGATTATTTGCAATATGATCAATATGAACGTATTGTTATGTCGATCATCGACCTTTCACCGCAGTTTCTTAATAGTAATTTTTTTAGGAAATATCGGTTTTTATTGGATACTACCGAGGTGATAAACGGTAAAAGTAATAGTACACTTCCAATTTATATGAGTGAAAAACTTTCAAAATACTATTACCGGAAGAACCCGCCAAAATCTATCACTGTATCTGGTGCGCATAAAGAAGCTGATTTCAGCCCTATACTTGATCCAAGAGGGTTTGATACCTTTCTTAATCGCCTGTATGGCCAGGTGGACATTTATAGCAACAACATTTTTATAGTTACCAATCAGTTTTTAAGTCCCATTGCGGATCATGCACCCGCTTATTATAAATTTTTCATTAGTGATACCGTGCAATCCGGTAATCAAAAGCTAATAGAAATAAGCTTTGTGCCCCGAAACCGTGGTGATCTTTTATTTGAAGGTAAATTATTTATAACTATGGACGGAAACTACGCTGTAAAAGGTGCAGACATGAAAATTGATAAGCAAATTAACCTTAATTTTCTTCGTTTACTACAGATACATCAGGATTTTGAGAAAAATGCTGACGGAAGGTACAATATCATAAAAAGTGATGTTAAGATTGATTTTGGCATACTAAAAGACAAAAAGTTCGGTTTTGCAGG
>DATCES010000084.1:0-7045 GCA_036509935.1 Mucilaginibacter sp. | reverse complement strand
GCAAACGTCTAATACCGATTCGCCTTCGGCAATCGGTAACTCAACGGTTTCAAGCCCCTTTGCCTCGAAGTTTATCTTAACTTTAAAAATGTCCATTTCAGCAAAAGTAACAAAATTACTTATGCCCCGTGCCCGGCATTATCGTTTTTGATAATAGCCTGACTTAACAACATATATATTTTTTTTAACTCCGTTTCATCATTTAACATTTGCAGGTGTGCATTCATCGTATTTTCATCATTGCGGGCCGCAGGGCCTGTTTGCGCCTCTGCCGGAAAATGATCTTGTACTTTTTGGGCAGTTTCTAATATCAACGGGCGGAGCATCTCGAAATTCATTCCATTCTTTACCAAAAGTTGCTGGGCAACGGAATAAAGGTAATTGGGGAAATTACATGCGAAAACAGCCGCAATGTGCAATATTTTACGCTGTTCGGAATCGACCCGGTAAACATGGTTGCTGATAGTTTGGGCAAGCTGTTCCAACTTACGGGTTATATCTTCGTCCCCACCTTCAATGCAAAGCGGCACAGTGAAAAAATCAATTGCTTTATTTTTACTGAGTGTTTGCAATGGATAAAAAACCCCGGCTTTTGGGTTAAAGGACGATAAAGCCTTCAAATCAGTCGCCCCGGAGGTATGCACCGTTAATTTTTTATATTTAACTAAATTTTGAGCCATGCCGGTTATTGCATCATCATTAACCGAAATAATGAACAGGTCAGTTTCCGGGTTGATATGATTTAAGTCATTAATGGCTTCGGCACCTACATGATACGCCAGCAATGCAGCATTGTGCAAATCCTTGCTATAAACCTGCACTATATGGTGACCGGCATTTTTAAAAGCCGCTGCTAAGTGCGTAGCCACATTCCCCGAACCAATTATACTGATGCGCATATTATAAATACGAAGATACTGGCATTTTTGAGGAAATAGAATATTCCCAAACCCAGACCCGACCCCGTTGTTTGTGTCCCCACAAACAACCAGCCGGTGGGGGGGGAATGGTGCCTTAAACCACCTTCAACTCCTTGTTCCTTCTGAATATCGCCAGCAAAAAGCCAACGATCATAATAACCGTCCCCGACCAAAGGAAATTGATATATGGGAAATCAAGCGCGCGCATCACTATCCAGGGCTTCCTGTTTTCGGGCTGCTGGTAAACGGTGATTTCCACTTTGCTTTTCTCAGGAATGATTTTTGTAAGGCGCAGTTTTAAACCTGCATCATCTACTATCCGTGCAAAATCGAAGACGTTTTTACTTTTTATCATATAAACCGGCTCGACCTGGTAATTTTTGCCATTTGATACTATTTCAAGCTTAGCGCCGATAGCTATGTCGCTGTCTGTAAGCGGTATATTTTGCACCTTGGCTTCTTTATTCAGCGATCTTAAAATTATGTAACCATCCCTGAAACGGATAGTATCCCCTACAGCAACTTCATGTTTTATTGGCGCATCATAATTTTTGTCGTCATTTGCTTCACCGTGGGCTGCATCTGCGGTCTGCGGTGTAGCAGCAGACGGTGGCAATGCCGTTATGTGCGTATAAAGGTCGTGCAGCAAATAATGTTTGGTATCCGGCGAGGGGGTTAATCCCATTTGCGCACTGATTTGTACGTTTGGCCTTAATACAAACTCTTCGGCAAGTTTGCCGTTAGCATCAAAACGCTTATAATCAACTTTATAATAATGGTTTGGTTCGGATATAGAATCACCTAAATAAGTTACTGTATAAATACCCATTTTAACCGGTTCATTTTTGTAGATCATGATATTCTCTTTCACATCCCCTGCTGATTTATCAAAATTGCCTATGTTAAGGGTGCCTGTATCATTTTTTGATACTACCCCCCTTGTGCCGGCAGCGATAAGCGCCCCTACCAGCATCAATGCAAAACCTATATGGGCCACGGCCGAACCCGCCAGTTTAAACTTACCCTTTAACGCATCGGCCAATACTTTTCCATTTGCTAAAATGGAATAAATTGAGCCGAGCATCACCAGCAGAAAAACAAATTGCAGTTTATATAAACCAGTGGCATATACCACAAGGGCCGTTATTAAAACCGCGAAAGCAAAGTACAGCAACGTTGTGACAAAGAAGGCCTTAATATTTGTTTTTTTATATTTTAAAAACTGGGTAAACCCGGTTAATAAGGTAATTACCATGGCAAATGAGGCCTGTATAATGTTATAATGGCCCACAAGATCAGTGGGAGGGGCTACTTTGGTGCCAAACATGGCGTTCCAAACGGGGATTGAAGTTACCAGGATGAGGTGGAAGCAGGATAAGCCCAAAAATATCGCGCCTACAAACATCCAGAATTCGCGTGAGTAGGTTTCTTCATCTTTCTTAGTAGTTGGCAGTTCTTTCCACCTTACTATTAAAAAATAAACTACGATAACTAAAAATACCAATATGTACGAAACCAGTTGCCAGAACATACCGAGGTCGGTAAAGGAATGTACTGACGTTTCGCCTAATATCCCGCTCCTGGCCAGGAACGAAGAATACAGCACCATAATAAAGCTAACCAGCACTAAAAAAGTAGCTGTAAAGTAGGAGTGGCCCGAATTTTTAAAAACTATCATCACATGCAAACCTGCCACCAGTGTTAACCATGGAAAAATAGATGCGTTCTCAACCGGGTCCCATGCCCAGAAACCACCAAAGCTAAGCGACTCGTAAGCCCATAAGGAACCCATAATAACCCCGGTCCCCAATATCATCCCGCCAAAAAGGGCGTAGGGTATGGCCTGGTTTATCCATTCTTTGTACCGTTTTTGCCATAGGCCGGCAATAGCGTAAGCAAATGGTACCACAACGGATGCAAGGCCCAGGAACAGGGTTGGAGGATGTATTACCATCCAGTAATTTTGAAGCAAGGGGTTCATTCCCTGGCCGTCTTTTATAAAGGAAAGATAATTGGTCTGCGAAAATATAGGGGCTTCAATGGCATTACGCAACAATAAAAATGGCGAACTACCAATCCGCGCCCCAAAAAACTGGATACCCAACAGCATGGACGCAAGCCAAACCTGCGAAAGGGAAACTACGGTCATTACAGGTTTTTCCCATGATTTTGCCTTCCATATCAGTATATTGCCTAAAACCGCCTGCCAGAATGTCCATAACAGGAAGCCCCCTTCCTGCCCGTTCCAGAAACCGGATACAATATAATAAACCGGCAATGACCTTGATGTATACGACCATGCGTAATGATACTCGAAATAATGATTGTATATAATATAAAAGAGGCAGGTGACTACGCCAAGTATAGAAATTGAATTAACATAAAAGGCCAAACGCCCCATCCACAGCCAGGAAGTATCAAGCTTGTCAGAGGTGGTTGTTGCAAAATAGTAACTGATAGTTGATAAAAGGGCAGCTCCAAATGAAAAAATAACAAATATCTGCCCCAGATGGCCTGGTAAAAGGTGTTCGCCCTGAAAAACTTTATCCATTAAATGATTTATATAGTGGCCGGTTTAGCTTTGGCCTCGGTAACATTGATTTTATCCTGCGTGTATTTTGAGGGGCATTTCATCAGGATGTCGGAGGCATGAAATTCTTTGCCTACCATTTGGCCGGTAAGTACAATTTGCTCCGAGCGTTCAAAATCCTGTGGTTTTGTGCCGGTAAAAACCACTTTACACTCTTCGCCTTGATTGTCCTTTACATAAAACGAGAAATAGTTGGCATCCTTAGCGGCATTATAGTATAACTCTTTTTGTTTATCAAGGTGGCCAACCACATGTAATTCACTTGCAGTTTTTTTTGCTTCACCAAATGTACCATAAGTGCTTGTGCTGGAGTACAGGCTGATGATAACCGCTATCGCGATAGCAATTGCAACTAAACCTAATATGGAACTTTTCTTCATCGCGGCTTTTCTTCTGTAATATCGTTTGCAAAAATACAAAACGTAAAGTTAATAAATTTTATTACAAGCGATTAATGTTATTTAGAATCATTATTTGTGAAAGGGGAAAAGGTGAGAGGTGAAGGGTGAAAGGTGAGAGGTGAGAGGTGAGAGGTGAAGGGTGAAGGGTGAAAGGTGAGAGGTGAATGGTGAATGGTGAATGGTGAATGGTGAAAGGGGAGAGGCGAGAGGCGAGAGGTGAGAGGTGAGAAGTGAGAGACCAATGCCTATCTCAATAACGCAATTGAAGCTGCACGGTTAATTTTGGTATGATAATAGTCATCGGTCCCATCAAACACCCAGTAATAAGTACCAACCGGAAGGTTCCGGCCATTATAATTCCCGTCCCAATAATCGGTTGGTGATTTGGTGGTAAATACAATCTGGCCATACCGGTTATAAATACTTAAACTTCCAAAAGTAACAACTCCTGTTACCGTAATGGTAAAACGATCGTTTATACCATCATTGTTGGGGGTAAAAATATTTGGCGCCGTTATGGTATAAGGCAGCGGCGGATGGATGACCACATTCACCGGGACGACATTGATGCAGCCAATGTTGTTTGTTGCTTTAATATAAAATATTCCGCTATGTTGGATGGCTGTATAATTTTCAACAGAAATAGTGGCGGCGGCATCACTATAATAACTATATGTTACACCGGGCTGGGGGGCAAACGTTTGTGACAGATCAATTACAGCCGGAAAAATGACCGGTTTGGGGTCAGTAACATTAAGATCAGGAAGTGCAAGGATTACCCGTACAGGCAGCACATTCATACATCCTTCTTTGTTAAGCCCCTGGATATAATACACACCCGGGGCAGTAACCATATTGGGGCTATACAAATTGCTTGTCGCTAAAGAATCAGTGAAATAACTCAACATCATCCCGGGGCTGCTGCCGGCAGTTATTGCTGCTGCTGTAAGGTCAACCCCTGTTGCAGGGCACCCATATACGGTACTCAAAACATTTAACTTAAAACCTTCGTCATTTTTGTTAATAACAGTATAGATCGTATCAACGCATCCAAGCTCGGGATAAGGTAAAATCTTTATTGCATAGGTTGTTAAATCAGGCGGCGGCGGCGATATAGTTAAGCTTTGGCCAAAACCAATTTGTTTAGATAGATCGGCGTTATACCAGTAATAGGCTGCAAAACCGTTAGGGGCGTATAAAGTGATTGACTTTTGCCCTGCACAATAAGCATTGCCGCTAATTGATGATCCTATATTTTCATCCAGATCAAGGTAAGCATAGCCAAAGTGGCCGCCTAAGGTGCAATCATTAGCGGTAAATTCTAAACGTATAGTTTTTCCAAGGTACCCGCGTAGGTCAATTGTCGCTGTTGACCAGTCTTTATAGTAAATTGATTCGCCTTTTGCCCCCTTCACGGTGGATAGCTTAAACCCAGGTAAACCAGACGATGCTACAAAGTCAAATGAAGGGCAATCAATGTACTTGCCGTCTGTAACATCATACACCTGTGCCATAAATTTAGGTTGTTGAAATGGTAAATGATTTGGGTTTTGTAAAACAACAGCATAATTAAAAATTATGTTGTAAGCGCTGCCCTTCGGTACTGTAAAAGTATAAGTGACGCGTTCAGCTTCGGAGCTGGTGTCGGTACTGCCTAATTGTATAGAATAATTACTGCCATTTGGGCAAAGAAGCGGAAAATTACCATAGTGATCACGCAATGAGGCCGACTCCCTGCCATATAAGGTCTGCCTGCGGTAGGTGGGAGGGGAGGGGAAGACCAAAATATTGCCTAACGGGTCAATTTTACCTATATAACATTGCCAGTGATCAAATGTACCATCCTCAAAACCAATATTTGGCGTATTAGTTTGGGCCGTGGCCTTAAAGCTCACTAATAATAATAAAATAAATAAATTTTTTAAAAAGTTCATCCCGGTTAATAGCCTAAAAGTATGAACTTTAATTGGAATATTTTAAGGTGGGTCAATTCACATTGTCGGTTTCTTACCATGCGTTCCATAGGAACGTTTGATACCAGAGCGGAAATTTGAATTCCGCCCTTTTAAGGTTGAATGGGCGAACCCTTAAAAATTTAAAAAAAAATCAAGGCCAAACGCCCAAATTCTGATAGGATACCGCGATCTTGTTAATAGCGCCGACAAATGCTGCGGTACGCAGGGTATCCATTTTTTCATTTGCTTTAAACGTTTCCCTGATCTCGTGGTACGAACGGATCATGGTATCTTCCAGGCCTGAATTTACCAGTTCCAGTTCTGATGCGCCCCTTACAATAGTTGAACGCTGCATTGGGGTTAAAGCCACCCCGGTAATTCCTTCAACCATATTTACCAGGTTAAGGCTGGTGTTCTCTTCAAACCTGCGGTTTATGCGGCCAAATGCAACGTGCGACAGGTTTTTAAGCCATTCGAAGTAGGATACTGTTACACCGCCGGCATTTACATACATATCAGGGATGATGATGCCGCCATTCTGATAAAAAATTGCCTCTGCCTCGGGCGAAGTTGGCCCGTTTGCGCCTTCGGCAATTATTTTGGCTTTAATGTTTTTAACATTGGCCGAGGTGATCTGGTTTTCAAGTGCTGCCGGAACCAGGATATCACAAGGCTGTTCTAATCCGTCATGCGATTTTTTAAACTCCTGCTTAGCCCCCGGATACCCTAAAATAGACCCGGTTGCCTTGCGGTGTTGAAAAACAGCTTCAACATCCAGCCCATCGGCATTATAAATGGCACCTTCCAACTCGCATAAACCTACTACGATAGCGCCAAATTCAGACAGGAACTTAGCGGAATAATAACCCACATTACCTAATCCCTGCACAATTACCTTTTTGCCGGATATACCGGGCAACAGCCCGATCTTTTGCATATCCTCGCCTACACTCACACATTCGCGTATGGCAATAGCAACACCCCTGCCCGTGGCTTCGCGGCGGCCTGCAATGCCATGCAATGCAATTGGTTTTCCTGTTACGGCCCCCATCGCATCTAACTGGCCAGGGTTCATGGTGGCGTAGGTATCAGCTATCCAGCTCATTTCACGCTCGCCCGATCCATAATCAGGTGCTGGTACGTCAATGCTTGGGCCAATAAAATTTTTTTTAATTAGTT
>DATCES010000083.1:0-2938 GCA_036509935.1 Mucilaginibacter sp. | reverse complement strand
TATGACCATACTTTTGTACTGAATATAACATTCTATATTCGCTAAACTAAAACTCAACAATTATGGACAGCAACGCAAATGCCCTCAACTGGTTCGAAATATCCGTAAGCGATATGGCCAGGGCAAAAAAATTTTACGAAGATATTTTTTCAATCACGTTGGATGAAACCGAAATGATGGGCATGAAAATGGCCTTCTTTCCGGCAGATGCTATGAATGGCAAAGTTGGCGGCGGGCTTGTTGAAGGGCCCTATCACAAACCAAGCGCGGATGGCGCCAAAATTTACTTCAATGCTAACCCCGACCTGGATATCGCCCTGGCCAAAGTTGAAGCGGCCGGCGGAACGGTAACCATGCCAAAAATGAAAATTAATGACGACATAGGGTATATGGCCAATTTTATTGATACGGAAGGCAATGGGGTGGCGTTGCATTCGAATAATTAGGTTTGCAGTTTGCAGTTCTCAATCCCGGACTATGCACAGCGCAAATGCATGGCGGTACATGCGTAGTCAGCGATTGCTGCGCTTTGCTCGCATTGACAATGTTTTTTTGCAATAAGTAGGGCTATAAGTTTTTAGAATTACTTAAATTTGTAAAAACAAAGGCTGTCCGCTACAGATGTATTTGCTAAAACCTAATTGTTATAATGAAGATTAAACCCTTTTTTTTATATTGTTTTATTCCTTTTTTATTTATTTCCTGCAAAAAAAAAGCTACACTGTTTGAACGGGTACCCTCCTCTTATTCAGGGGTAACTTTTACCAATAAGATCATTGAGAACGATACGGTCAACCCATTAGATAAACTCAATATTTATAACGGCGGCGGCGTAGGCATCGGCGATTTTAATAACGATGGCCTACAGGATATTTTCCTGGTTGGCAACCAGGTGGCCAACAGGCTGTACCTTAATAAAGGTAATATGAAGTTTGAAGATGTTACCATAGAAGCCGGAGTGGGTGGTTTAGGCGGCTGGGGCAGGGGCGTTGCAGTTGTGGATATAAACAATGATGGGTTGCCTGATATTTACGTTTGCTACACCTTGTTAAACGACCCGGTAAAAAGGCGGAACATACTTTATATAAACCAGGGGCCGGATAAAAATGGCATCCCCCATTTCAAGGAAATGGCCAAAGAATATGGTCTTGACATCGCAGTGCACTCCACAATGGCATCGTTTTTTGACTATGACAATGACGGCGACCTTGATATGTACCTCACCGTTAATGAGGTGGATCCAAAGGATAATACCTCAACCTTCAGGCCTATTGCTGCTGACGGTTCAAAGACGAGCACAGGCCGTTTGTACCGCAACGACTGGGACCCGGTTTTAAAGCATGGGGTTTTTCATGATGTATCAAAACAGGCCGGCATTTTGATAGAAGGTTACGGGCACGCCGCCAGTACGGTGGATATTAACCGTGACGGCTGGAAAGACATTTATGTAACCAATGATTTTTTACCGAACGATATATTGTACATCAATAATCACGATGGCACGTTTACAGATAAATCCAAAGCATATTTTAAACATACCTCGAGCAGCGCTATGGGGCAGGATATTGAGGACCTGAACAATGACGGCCTTGCCGATGTTTTTGAACTGGACATGTTCCCTGAGGACAATTACCGGAAAAAAATGTTTATGTCCGCAAATTCATACCAGACCTATAGAAATTTTGACTATTACGGCTACCAGTATCAATATAACCGGAATACGCTACAGATAAACCAGGGGCCGCGCCTGGGCCAGGACGACTCGGTGGGGGATCCTGTTTTTAGTGAAATTTCATTTTTAAGCGGGGTATCACAAACAGACTGGAGCTGGTGCCCCCTGATCACCGATTTTGATAACGATGGTTTTCGCGACATTGTTATAACCAATGGCTATCCGCGCGATGTTACCGACCATGATTTTACAACATTCAGGGCCGAATCGTATCAGGTCGCATCAAAAAAGCAGATACTGGATCAGATACCTATAGTGAAAATCCCAAATTATGCGTTTAAAAATAACGGGCGTCTGCAATTTACAGATGTAACCAAAAGCTGGGGCCTTGATATCCCCACATTTTCAAACGGCGCAGCCTATGCTGACCTTGACAATGACGGCGACATGGACCTGGTGATAAATAATATTAATGATGAAGCGTTTATTTACAAAAACACGGCGAGGGAAAAAGATAAAAACAGCAGCCATTATTTGCACATAAAGTTTACCGGCGGGCCGTTAAACAAGGCTGGCATTGGCGCATGGGCGGATATTTACTACGGCCATGGCAAACACCAGGTATATGAAAACACGCCTTTCAGGGGCTATTTATCAACCATACAAAACATAGCCCATTTTGGCCTGGGCAGGGATTCTATACTTGATTCGGTAGTGATAAGGTGGCAAAATGGCAAAAAGCAAATATTGCAGCATGTAAAAGCCAACCAGGTATTAAAGGTGGATATTGCCAATGCAAAGGATAATTGCACTTTCGACCAACCTAAAATAAATACACAGTCTTTGTTTAAGGAAGTAACACGGTCGGCAGGCGTAACTTATAAGCATCAGGAAGATGACCTGGCCGATTTTAATATTCAAAAACTGCTGCCCCATAAATTATCGCAGTACTCGCCTGCAATAGCTGTAGGGGATGTTGATGGCAACGGTTATGATGACATGGTAGTTGGCGGGACTTCAAAATATCCGGCACAATTGCTTTTACAGCAGCCAAACGGCAAATTTACACAACGTGACCTGTTGCCAAAAGGAGCGGATGACCCAAGCCAGCATTTTAAAGATGAGGGCCTGTTATTGTTTGACGCCAATGGCGATGGCCACCTGGATTTGTATGTAGCCAGCGGCGGGTATGAGAACGGACCAGGGTCGCCTTTTTACCAGGACAGATTATACATTAATGACGGCAAAGGTAATTTTACAGAGGCC
>DATCES010000082.1:0-4241 GCA_036509935.1 Mucilaginibacter sp. | reverse complement strand
CAACGGCATTAAAGTAATTTCCTTCCAGGTAGTTGGCCTTTCCCAAAACAAGGTATGCATCGCCAATGTAATGGCTTTGTTCTTTAATGGTAATCATGGTGTTCGCTTTGGCTATCGCTAATTCAAGGTCTTTGTCCGGCGTTGCGCTTTGCGGGGTAGTGTCCTGGTAAACGCTTAATATTTCGTTATAGTTATCAATAAACGAGGTGGCGTAACTTTCCTGTTTTAGCCTTATGATTTCTTTGGCGTTAAAAAGGATGTTGTAATGGGCCGTAAGGTTTTGCATGCTGCGGTTAAACCCATTCTTTTTTTCAAGCGAACAGCCTGCAATGATAACTATCAGGGCACACAGCAGAAATTTAATTTGGTGAAATACGGAAGATCTGAAAATCGGACTCAATTTAAAACGGGGGATAAAAAGCCTTTGCTAATTTAATAACAATTATGCCAACAGTATTAATAAATTTGCACATGGGCAAAGATGCAAAAAAAGATGGTACCGATGGAGGCAACGAGGCAAGCAACCTTGCGAAATTTACAGGTATTGCCTTCCAGATGATTGCCATAATAGGTATATTTTCGTTTGCCGGTTATAAAATCGACGAAGCTTATCATCATAATGTAAAGTGGGTAACTGCAGCCCTTTCACTTACCGGGGTTTTTATATCTTTGTACGTTGTTATCAGATCAGTAAAAAGTTAGTCTGAATCAGAATTTTCAGAATTTAAAAATTAGCAAGATGCATTTTTATATTCTGAAAATTCTATAATCCGGTAAATTCTGATTCAGACAAAAAAACCAAAAATCCCAATGAAAATATACCAGGCCATATTATTTTACCTGTGGTTTACCTTTATCATAGCCATACTGCCATATTCGCTCAATGCTTACGGGCATGCCGACCTGATAATACCGCAATTCTGGCTGATCTTCTTTTTTCTGTCAGGCCTTACACTTTTGGTGGTTACTTCAATTTTGGTCATCCGGCAAATGTACCCTACCATGTTTTCCGAAGCATTTATGGGCGCAACAGTGGTTAAAATATTGGCATGCCTTATTTTTGTGCTGGTATTCCTGGCAAAAAACAAGGTAAATAAGGACGTTTTTTTATGCGACTTTTTTTATGCATATTTCTTAAATACCGCCTTTGAAGTTTATATTTTGTTGCGTACCTTGCGGCACAAAATTCTAAGGTAGAAAACTTCATTTAGATGACTAACGGCTCGATTTTGAAATTAAAAATTTTTAACATATCACTCATTTGCGCTTTTTTTTTGACGATAGGGGCGTTTCCAAATAAAGTTTTTTCACAAGAAAAGGCACTTGCAGCTAAGGAAGATAAGTTTGATGCAGGGAAAACCGCGATGGAGCATATTGCCGACAAACATGAGTGGCACTTGTTCGGGAACGCATTTGTTCCGCTGCCGGTAATAGTGTATACCGACAATGGTTTTGAAACATTTTCATCAGGAAGGCTTCAGCCGCAGGGCACTCTTTATAAAGGCAGGTATTACAACTATATGCTTGTAAATAATAAGCTCAAAGCGGTAGATGCGACAGGCAAAATTGATGAAGCCACGAACAAAAAAATATTGGATTTTTCTATAACCCAAAATGTAGCAGGCATGTGGGTTTCAGGATTAGTTTTACTGCTCGTATTTTTAAATATATCATCCGCTTACAAAAAGAATGCCGGCAAAGCGCCAAAAGGTTTGCAATCATTTCTGGAACCTGTAGTTTTGTTTATCAGGGACGACGTTGCGAGGCCAAACATTGGCGTTAAGTACGAAAGGTATATGCCTTTACTGCTTACCATATTCTTTTTTATTTTAATAAATAACCTGTTTGGGATGATACCTTTTTTCCCGGGAGGATATAACCTCACAGGCAATATTGCAGTAACCTTAACGCTTGCCTTTGTAATATTTATAGTTGTTAATGTAAACGGCAACAAATATTACTGGAAACATATTTTTTTACCCGATGTGCCTTTTTGGATCCTGCCTATTATGTGGATAGTTGAATTAATAGGTATAATTTCAAAGCCGGGCGCATTAATGATACGTTTGTTTGCCAACATGGCAGCCGGCCATATTGTGGTGTTAAGCTTAATTTCGCTTATATTTATTTTTAATACCTTGTGGATGTCGCCGGTTTCTGTGGCTTTTGCGGTATTTATCAACTTAATTGAAGTACTTGTGGTTTTTTTGCAGGCTTATGTATTTACGATGCTCTCCTCCTTGTTTATAGGTATGGCGGTTGAAGAGCATGCTCATGAAGTGATTTAAAATTAATTATTTATATATATACACTTAAAATTAATAAACAATGACAACAGGAGGATATGGTCCTATCGGTGCAGGTTTAGCTGCTATTGGTGCCGGCATCGGCATCGGACAGATTGGTGGAAAAGCTGTTGAAGCTATCGCCCGCCAGCCTGAAGCTATCTCGAAAATTCAAACTAACATGATCATCGCTGCAGCCCTTGTTGAAGGTGTTGCATTGTTTGCCGTGGTAGTGTCTTTGCTGGGTTAATTTCCCCGGCCGAAAGAAAAAAAACATCCCGGAGCGGTTGGCTCCGGGAATGTTTTAAAATTTATTTAAATTGATTATACCAAAAAATAAAAGAACATAATGGACTTAGTTAAACCCGAAGTTGGCTTAATTTTCTGGACAGCCTTGTCGTTTTTCATCCTGTTATTTATACTGGGAAAATATGCCTGGAAACCTATTTTAGCTGCCGTTGCTGAACGCGAAAACTCAATTGAATCAGCTTTGTCAAAAGCCGAAGCAGTTAGGGAAGAAATGTCGCGCTTAACAAGTGAGAACGAATCGTTAATAAAACAGGCCCGTGCCGAGCGCGATGCTATTATAGCCGAAGGGACAAAGGTTAAAAACCAAATCATCAGCGAAGCAAAGGCGTTGGCGCAAAAAGAAGGCGCCCGCCAGGTAGAACTCGCCCGCCAGGAAATAAATACCCAAAAAGCAATTGCTATTGCTGATGTAAAAAACCAGGTAGCGAGCCTGTCATTGGAAATTGCCGAAAAGATATTACGCAAGCAGTTTGAAGACCAGAAGAAACAGGACGAATTGGTTAAGGAGCTTTTGAAAGAGGTTAAATTAAGCTAATGTTTTGATTTCGGATTTCGGATGTTCGATTTCGGATTTAAGAAATTGAAGCTTAACATCCCTTATCCAATAAAAAATCTAAAACAAAAAAATCCGAAATCGAACATCCGAAATCCGAAATAAAGATATGTCAGAAATTACAGTAGCAGCCAGGTACGCCAAAGCATTGATCGATCTTGCACAGGAGCAAAACGCTGTTGAAGAGATGAAAAATGACATGGAGCTTTTTCATCATACTTTACGGGCGAACCCTGAATTGAAGGCAGTTTTGGCTAACCCTATTGTGCCGCACTCAAAAAAGATAAAAATACTTGATGAAGTTTTTTCAGGAAAAGTGAACAAAGCGAGCATCGCATTTTTTAAGCTGATGGTTAATAAAAGTCGCGGGGAAGTTTTATACGGCACTTCGCAGGAGTATATTAATATGTATGATGTTAAAAACAATATCATACATGCTAATGTGGTATCGGCTACCGCATTATCTGCCGAAAACAAGAAAAAAATGGTTGCTGATATACAAGCGGCTACAGGGGGTACCATAAAATTAAACACTAAAATAGACGCATCATTAATTGGCGGGTTTGTTTTAACCGTTGGCGACAGGGAGGTGGATACCAGCATTGCCAACGATCTGAAAAAATTAAAAAAGGAATTTGCCAAAAGGGTGATTACTATTTAAAACTAAAAACGCTAAAATAAAATTTAAAAATGATAGAGGTAAGGCCAGACGAAGTATCGGCGATTTTGCGTCAGCAATTAGCAGGCTTCAAGTCAGAATCTGAATTAGAAGAAGTGGGTACGGTGCTGCAGGTGGGCGATGGTATCGCGCGCGTTTACGGATTAACAAAAGTACAATCAGGCGAGCTGGTTGAGTTTGGTACCGGTTTACAGGGTATTGTGCTTAACCTGGAAGAAGATAACGTGGGTGTTGTTTTGCTTGGTAAGTCTGATGATATAAAAGAAGGGGATACCGTAAAACGCACCAACAGGATCGCCTCTATTAATGTAGGCGAAGGCATGCTTGGCCGCGTAGTTGACACATTGGGGACCCCAATTGATGGCAAAGGGCCAATAAAAGGCAAAACATACGAAATGCCGTTGGAACGTAAAGC
>DATCES010000081.1:0-2669 GCA_036509935.1 Mucilaginibacter sp. | reverse complement strand
ACCTGAGGTTCTTTTTTCCGGCTTTTTGCTTTGGCCTGTCGGCTTTAAGCACTACCGGTCATCTTTAAACCTATCTATAACTTTTCTGCCTATATCGTAAACTACCCTGAACCCGGGCTCACTATCGGTTAAATGTGAGGGCGATTGATGCAGGCCCAGAAAAAATTGCCCCGTTAAATGTTTACCTACAAAAGCGGCATACATAAAATCTAACCGGTTATAAATTGTTTTTGAATAAAACGGATCGCCAAAACTGAGGTAATTGGGGTCGCCTTTATAAAACTCATCAAATATGGAGAAGCGTTTACGGCTTATATAAACACTGGCCACAAACCCCTGGGACTTTCTCCAGCTGTACATAGAGCGGACGCGATATTCGGTAAACATGTAGCCTGCCTCAAATTTTAACGAATCAAATATAGTGCGATGGCTGAAATCAAGGCCTAAACGCAACTGGAACCCGCCCTGGTCCCTGATGGGGGCGGCGGTATCGCTCTTTGTACCAGCATTGTGTTCAAATAAAAGATAATGCGAAACATAAAACGCGTGGCCCGGATATGGGATAAACGTACCCAGTTCACCAGCCATAAACTGGTTGCGGTTTACCGGGGTTTGTCGGCTGATCCAATCAATCCAGCCTGTTTCGTAACCAAACCTGTTCGTATTTCGAAGCAATAAACCCTCCACGTTAGGGCGGTAATATTGCATGGTATCATTCAGTAAAGCACGGGGATATTGTGTTAACAGGTCCTTGCGTGGAAATTCGCCCGCGTTAAACAACCAATGCTTACCGGTATAGCTATAATAGGCAACCGGATTTACCTCTACAAAATACGGCACCCCCCCAAATTCGTGCAAGGGGTTTACGCCAACTACAAAATGGTTTAAACTATCCACGTTATAACCCATATCAAACTCGGTGCGCGTACCCGAAATAGTTTTGCGCAAAGGGATCAAGGCATCAAATTCGTGATCATCTAAAAAAGCAAAACCGTTGAAATGAATATCAATGGTATTATTGTTATTTGCAGCGCCCGGACGGGGCATTACCTTTGTTGTATCTGCAATAGCTATTTTTTGCTGTTGCTGCGCGAAAGCAGCCGGAAATGTAATTAATGAAACAATAACAATTAAGTAGGGCTTTTTAATCATACAGGAAGTATTTGATATGCAAAATTATAATTAATCGCCGAAATGCGCCGCATTGCAAAAACGTTATCCGGTAGTATTCCGGCAGTATTTAAACAATTATTAAAAAAATCCCTATATTCATCCTATTAAATGCCGGTTAATAAATTGCAATGGATAATGTTTTTAAATTAAATATGGCCCAAAGTATATATGGCGACGAGTTATTGAAATTATGTCTGGCCGTTGTTGCAGGATGTATCCTGGGCTTTGAGCGGGAAATCAGCGGGAAATCCGCCGGGTTCCGTACGCTGGCTTTAATTTGTTTTGGCGCCACTATTTTTACCATCTGTTCGTACCAGTTGGGTGTTGTGGATAACCGCGACAGGATAGCCGCCAATATAATTACCGGAATTGGATTTATCGGGGCAGGGGTTATGTTCCGGAATAATTCTTCGGTTTCAGGGATCACAACCGCAGCTTCTATTTGGGTAGCCGCCGCCATAGGGATGCTGATAGGAACCGGGGAATACCTGCTGGCAGGCGTTTCCCTGGTTTTTGCCATGATTATTTTATATGTACTGGATTTTATCCAATTTTGGATAGATGATAAATTTGGGCATAGAAATTATAAAATCACCTTCCGGGATAACTGCCCGGAAAACTTTTTAGATGACCATGTCAAATCGCTGAAGCTAAAATTGAACACGGTAAAGCTTTTACGTGAGGATATGCAAATCATCCTTGCCTTTGAAATTTCGGGCAAACAAAGCAATCTTTATTTGTTTAACCGGTGGCTGTTAGAAAATCAATCCATTTTGTCGGTTGAGTGGTAACGGCTTACTAAAGCTGAAAATGATTTTTCGCATATTAAAACCTGGCGGACAGGAAAACTTTCCGTTATTTAACATCCTCAAAATTTATTCAAAATTTAACATTAGCTTTATGTGCGTGTAATTTATTTTAAATAAAGCGGGTAAACTGATTTTATGAAGGTGAAAACATGGTTTATTTCATTTGGTTTTTTATTGCTTTCGGGCGGCTGCGCTATGATGCAATCCATTATAAAGTCAACCTTCCCCTATACCACTACGCTGGTTATTCCGAAATCATCGCCGGTTGGGGTTGAACTGTCTGTAACGGGCGAGGCTACCAGTTTTGACCAGGATTTTAAAAAAGGCGGCAATAATGCAGATAAAGTAAGCGAAGTAAGGATGGTATCGGCCAGGATAGAATCGCGCGACCCTGCCGATTTTAATATCGGGAATTTAGTTTGGACTAAAATTTACATGTCAAAAGCCGATAGCAGTGGTGAGGTTATGGTGGCTTCGCGCACGGACATAAGCCCGATGGTTGGCAACAGCATGGTATTAGATATTGATAATTCGAACTTTTTAGACGAGCAGGCACGCGAGCCGAAAGTGAGGATACGGATGGTTTACCGGTTGCGCAATCATATTAATGTTAACGCCAACCTGCATATTGTACTCGGCCTCGGTGCGTTCCCAAACAGGCAATAATTACGTTAATAATTTATTATC
>DATCES010000080.1:0-12273 GCA_036509935.1 Mucilaginibacter sp. | reverse complement strand
GAGTATCCTGTTTATAGACGCACCCTAAATTCACCCTTGTTTGGCTCCAGCGGAGCCGCCTTTTAATGCGCTGCCCTGATATATTATGTGAATTTGCACTTAATACACTAAATTTCCTGAATTTAATACAAAAACCCTCAAATGAAATCATTTCTTAACGCCATTTTATTCATCTGCATTTTTTTGCTGATAAAATCCGGCTATTCCCAATCTGCCGATCATCCAATATTAAGCAAACCCTGGAATGCTTACTGGATAGCTGCCTCTGGCGAAACGGGCACTGAATACGGCGTATATTATTTCAGGAAAAGTATTGACCTTACTGCCAGGCCGTCAAATTTCATCGTAAAAGTATCAGCAGATAACCGCTACAAATTATTTGTGAACGGCGCATTGGTTTCCCTGGGCCCTGCGCGGGGTGATACGTATTACTGGAATTACGAAACTGTGGATATTGCGCCATATCTTATCGCAGGAAAAAACACGATCGCTGCCATCGTGTGGAACGAAGCCGGGTACCGCCCCGAAGCGCAGGTATCGTTGCGCACCGGGTTTATTTTGCAGGGCAACTCCGCAAATGAAGAAATACTGAATACCAATAACACCTGGAAATGTATCCGCAATAAAGCATATCAGCCGCTTACCGGCATTGGTTACCCCACCTATTATGTTGCCGGACCGGGTGAAATAGTGGATATGGGCAAATCTGTTAAAGGCTGGATGAATACTGGTTTTGATGATAGCGCCTGGCCAAACGCGGCGGCATTGGACCGTGGCAAACCAAAAGGCATGGCCGATGCCTTTGGCTGGATGCTGGTGCCATCTTCCATCCCGCAAATGGAGCTAACAACCCAGCGTATCCCGGTTTTGCGCAAAGCAGACGGGGTTATTGTGCCGGATTCATTTCCTGTTGCAAAAAAAAGCATAACTATCCCGGCCAATACCACAGCTACGCTTTTGCTGGACCAAACTTATCTTACCAGCGCTTATTTAACACTTAATTTCAGCAATGGCAAAAACGCAGGTATATCCCTCGGCTATGCCGAAGCGCTGTTTACCAGCCTGGACCATTACCGTACAAAAAAAGGTAACCGCAACGATGTGGACGGAATGATATTTGCCGGGCGGAAAGACAGTCTTATTTCGGATGGCAGCGCAAATCAAAGGTTTACTACACTTTACTGGCGCACTTTCCGCTTTATCAGGCTAAGGGTGCAAACTAAGGATGAGCCATTGATTATTGATGACATTTACGGCACGTTTACCGGTTACCCCTTTCGGTTTAACGCGAAATTGCAAACAGGTAACCCCGAAATGCAAAAAATGCTGGATATAGGCTGGCGCACCGCCAGGCTTGATGCTATGGAAACCTATATGGATTGCCCGTATTACGAACAACTGCAATATATTGGCGATACCCGCATCCAGGCGCTAATTTCCTATTATAACAGCGGTGACGACAGGCTGGCGCGCAATGCCATAAATTTGATGGACCACTCGCGTATAGCCGAAGGGCTTACGCTTAGCAGGCATCCTTCCTATAGCCCGCAGATCATTTCAACCTTTTCCTTATGGTATATAGGCGTATTGCACGATTACTGGATGTACCGCCCCGACAGTAATTTTGTAAAGGGCAAATTACCCGGCGAAAGGGCGGTTTTGGATTTTTTCGGCAAATACCAGCAGCCCGATGGCTCGTTAAAAGATACGCCCTACTGGACTTTTGTTGATTGGGTGAACAGCAAAGGCTGGGAAAGCGGCATGCCGCCAAAAGGGGCCAAAGGCAACTCGGCCATTATGGACCTGCAATTGCTATGGGCTTACCAGCTTGCTGCCCAAATGGAAAGCAAAATGGGCCTGCCCGATTTTGCAAACTTGTACCGCAAAAAAGCCGCGCAGTTAAAACAAACTATCCAAAATAAATATTGGGACCAGGCTAAAAAATTATATGCAGATACGGAAGATAAAGACCTTTTCTCGCAACATGCCAATTCGCTGGCTATACTTACCGGCATGATAAAAGGCGCTGACGCCGCCGCTTTGGGTAAAAAAATACTTGCAGGTACCTCATTAACACAATGCTCTATCTACTTTAAATACTATATGCACCAGGCATTGATAAAAGCAGGTTTGGGCAATGATTACATGAACTGGCTGGATATATGGCGCGCCAATATAAAAATGGGCCTTACTACCTGGGCCGAAATATCAGACCTCGAAAATAACCGTTCCGACTGCCATGCCTGGGGCGCCAGTCCGAATATTGAGTTTTTCAGGACTATTTTAGGTATTGACAGCTATGCGCCGGGCTTCAGCAAAATAAAAATTGAACCGCATTTGGGCGGTTTGAAAAATGCCGGCGGCGGGATCCCTCATCCCAATGGAAATGTTTCGGTTAAATATAATAAAGGCCCTAATTATTGGGACATAAATATCAATTTACCCCAAAAAACATCGGGTATTTTTGTATGGAAGGGGAAAACTTATCCTTTATACCCGGGGGGAAACCATTTTAATGAACTGATGCGGAAAAATGGACTTATCAGGCTTGCGAAGCTTTAAGAACTTCTAAAATCTCTAAGAAGCATGACCAATCGGTTCATGCGAAATCCTGCGGATCCCGGTTACTCGTCCGCTGTGTTTCACCTTCCATATATCAAAGGCTTTTTGCATATCGAGCCAGAATTCGGCGCTAACGCCAAAAGCATCTTCGAGGCGCACCGCCATTTCTGCGGTTATGGCAGCAGACTCATTTACCACCTCGGATAATTGTTTTCTGCTCACTTTTAAACTTTCGGCTGCCTTAGTGATAGTCAGCTTCATTTCCTTTAAAATATCTTCCCTTAAAACTGAACCAGGATGAACCGGCGGCATATTATTTTCCATAGTTTAATGATAATCTAAATAATTAATTTCATAAGCATTACCTTCTTCGAACTTAAAGCAAATCCGATAATTACCTGTCACCCATATCGCCCAAAACCCTTTCATATCGCCACTTAAGGAATGAAGCTTATAGCCGGGAACCATTCGTAACGGATCAAGAGATTTTGCGGTATTCAGTGCTGAAAGAATGCGCCTGATTTTTTCTGTTTGTTCAGGGGGCAATTTAGAAGGATCGTTTTTCTCCCACAATAGCCTTAACCCTTTATGCGCAATGCTTTCAATCATTATTCAAATATACACTGTAACCCTTTAGGTTACAAATATTCTTCGATGAATTTTAAAAACTGATCCCTAATCACTGGTCACTTATCTCTAAATTGCAATTCCTAGGTCAAAAACCTCAAAATCCGATGAAAAAACAAATAATTACTTATAATGTTATTCATATATCGTTTATTTGCCATTTGTAATGCTTGGTATTATTAATGCGAATCAAGAGTCAAGAACCAAGAGTCAAGAAATGGCTGTAGCATGAAAAAAATCCATTAATATAAACAAAATCAAGCCGACTAAGTCAGGCAAGGTGCTGTAAATGGGCTGGTTTTTATCTTCTTATCTTGATTCTTGGCTCTAATATCTTGACTCTTGCTTGGTATTATTAACAAAAAATTATCATAAATTGTGATATTTACACCGCAAAATCTGTAATCAATTATTCATCAAATATATCCGTGCCAATACAATTTAATGAAAGCCTCCCCCGATGAACTAAAAATCCTCTCCATTGATATAGGAGGTTCGAACATAAAAGGCACTGTTTTAAACCAAAAAGGTGAGCTTACGATGGATTATCAAAAAATCCCTACGCCATATCCGGCAAGCCCCGAAAATGTGCTGAATGCCATAAAAACATTGGTCAAAGCCTTTCCACCGCATGACAGGATTTCGGTTGGTTTTCCGGGATACATAAAAGACGGGATTGTTAAAACGGCCCCAAACCTCGATTCAACTTTATGGAAAGATATTAACCTTGCAAAAAAACTGGAAGAAATGTTAGGCAAACCTGCACAGGTAGTTAATGACGCAGACATGCAGGGTTTAGGTGTGGTTAGCGGAAAAGGTTTGGAACTGGTGATAACGCTTGGTACAGGTTTCGGCACGGCCTGGCTAAAAAACGGCGATTTATTGCCCCATCTTGAATTTTCACACCAACCATTCAGCAAATATGAATCATACGATGAATATATAGGTGAAAGCGCCTTAGTTAAGGAAGGGACAAAAAAATGGAACCGGCGCATACAAAAGGTTTTTGAAGTATTAAAAACCGTGTTCAATTATGATTATTTATACATCGGCGGCGGTAACTCAAGCAAACTTAACTTTAAGCTGGATAAAAATATGAAAATTGTCACCAATGCAGATGGCATAAAAGGTGGCTCAAGGCTGTGGGTAAAACATGAAACGGCCGAACAAAGCCCGGCGGAAATAACTCAATAAAAAAATCAATCAAAATACGATACAATAAATGGAAACTAATACAACAGAAATAGAAACTTTAGGAATTGATACAGTAAGGATATTATCTGCAGATGCGGTACAAAAAGCAAATTCGGGCCACCCGGGCACACCGATGGCGCTTGCGCCGATGGGGCATGTGCTTTGGGCTGATTGCATGAAATATAACCCTAAAAACCCGCATTGGCCAAACCGCGACCGTTTTATCCTGTCAAACGGCCATGCCTGTATGCTGCAGTACAGCTTTTTGTATTTAACCGGGTATGATATTTCATTGGATGATATAAAAAATTTCCGCCAGATGAACAGTAAAACAGCGGGCCACCCGGAGTATGGTTTATGCCCCGGCATTGACGTAACAACCGGCCCCCTGGGCCAGGGTTTTGCCAATGGCGTGGGGTTTGCCATCGGTCAAAAACATTTGGTAGCCCGTTATAACAAACCTGGTTTCAGTCTGTTCGATTATAAAATATATGGCATTTGCAGCGATGGCGATTTGATGGAGGGCGTAGCATCCGAAGCAGCCTCGGTTGCCGGGCACCTGGAACTGGGAAACATTATTTATTTATACGATGATAACCATATTTCGATAGAAGGCGATACCGATATTACTTTTAATGAAGATGTTGCCAAAAGGTTTGAAGCGTATGGCTGGCATGTGCAAACTATTGATGATGGTAACGATATACTGGCTATAGCAAATGCGCTGCGTAATGCGAAAAGTGAAGTGCAAAAGCCATCCTTAATAAAAGTGCGCACGCAGATTGGTTATGGTAGCCCCAACAAAGTAAATACCGCCGGGGCACACGGTTCGCCGCTGGGCGCTGACGAGATCAGGCTGGTTAAAGAATTTTTTGGCTTTGATCCTGATAAATCATTTGTTGTCCCTGCCGACGTATTAAAATACTACCATGAAAAAGGGGCAAAAGGCGCGGATTTAGAAGCCAAATGGAATGATCTTTTTAAAGCTTACAAAGAAAAATTCCCGGAACTTGCTGCCGAATATGAATTATTCAGCAGCGATGGGCTTCCGGAGGGTTGGGCGGATAATTTACCTTTATTTAAGGCATCTGACCCTAAAATGGCAACCCGCCAGGCATCGGGCAAGGTGCTGAACGCAATTGCCGCAAGTTTACCTGCACTTATTGGCGGCTCGGCTGATCTTGCACCTTCAACAGATACTAACCTGAAAGAATATCCCTCTTTCACTACAGAGCGCCGCGATGGGCGCAATTTCCATTTCGGTATCCGCGAACATTCTATGGGGTCTATACTTAACGGCATGGCGCTAACAAAGGGGATAATCCCTTACGGGGCTACCTTCCTTATGTTTTCGGAGTATATGCGCCCCCCCATACGTTTGGCTGCTATAATGAAGATACGCCCTATTTATGTTTATACGCATGATAGTATTGGCTTAGGCGAGGATGGCACAACCCACCAGCCGGTTGAACAGTTAGCATCGCTGCGTTCGATACCAAATATTACGTTAATCCGCCCGGCTGATGCTAACGAAACGGCACAGGCATGGCGGGTTGCTTTGGAACATAAAGATGGCCCTGTGGCATTAATATTTACCCGCCAGGGCTTGCCCATCCTGGACCAGGATAAATACGGCAAAGCCTCAGGTTTAGAAAAAGGCGCCTACATATTATCCGAAGCAAGCAAAAAACCAGATGTAATATTGATAGCCACAGGTTCGGAAGTGTCCTTAATACTACAGGCACAAACCAAACTGGAAGAAGACGGTATATCAACCCGAGTGGTAAGCATGCCATCATGGGAACTGTTTGAAAAACAGGATGCTGCATATAAAGAAAAGGTGTTGCCAAAAGCGCATAAAAAACGTTTGGCCGTTGAAATGGCATCGCCAATGGGCTGGCATAAATACGTGACCGATGAAGGTGATATTTTAGGCATGACCACTTTTGGCGAATCGGCCCCGGCAGAGGATTTGTACAAACATTTTGGGTTTACTGTGGAAAATGTTGTAAAGAAAGCGAAGGCGTTGGCCCCCTAACCCCCTAAAGGAGGAACTTTTGATTTGCATGATGCAATGGGGAAAGAGCGATTAAGACAAGGAGTATTATTATATAACACAGCTTCCAACACCCCCTTTAGGGGGCTTGGGGCTAAAAACTCCCCCTTTAGGGGGTTGGGGGGCCAATGAAAATAGGAATAGCAGCCGATCATGGCGGATATAGATTAAAAGAGGTTATTCACCCGTTTTTGGTAAAACTGGGGCACGAAGTTGTTGATTTCGGGGCATACAAGCTGGATAACACAGACGATTACCCGGATTACATTATCCCCCTTGCGGAGGCAGTGGCTGACAGGGAAGTGGAACGGGGCATAGCCCTTTGCGGCAGTGGCGTTGGCGCTTCGGTTGCGGCCAATAAAGTGCACGGTGCAAGGGCGGCGCTCATTAACGATCATTTTTCGGCCCATCAGGGTGTTGAAGATGATGATTTGAACATCATCTGCCTGGGCGGGCGTGTTACAGGCAACATGGCAGCCGAAGAATATATCATTGCTTTTTTAAACGCCAGATTTACCGGGGCCGAAAGGCATTTGCGACGGTTAGGGAAGGTGCATGAATTGGAAAAAAGAGATTAGGAGGCGCAAAACTTACGAAGTTTTTAAAACTTCGTAAGTTTGAAATCCAGGAATAAAAACCCAAATGCCTCCAATGACTAATGACAAAATGACTAATGACAAAAATAACATGGAAATAAATAAAGTAAAACAAATTCACAGCTTTGGTCAAAGTATCTGGCTGGATTTTATCGACCGGGAAATCATTGCCTCCGGGAATTTAAAGAAACTGGTAGATGAGGATGGCGTTTGCGGTGTAACCTCAAACCCGGCTATCTTTGAAAAAGCAATCACCAGCAGTTCTGATTATGACGACCAGATCCGCACGCTGTCGGATAGTGATAAAACTAATGAGGAAATATTTTTTGGATTAGCAATCACCGATATTAAAAATGCTACGGATGTATTCAAGGGTGTTTTTGATGACGCTAATGGCGCCGATGGTTTTGTGAGCCTGGAAGTATCGCCGTTTTTGGCACTTGATACCGAAGGAACAATAAAACAGGCCGAACAGCTTTGGAAAGCAGTTGACCGCAAAAACGTGATGATAAAAATCCCGGGCACAAAACCGGGCCTGGCGGCTATCCGGCAATCCATTGCGAAAGGTATAAACATTAATGTTACACTGCTGTTTGGCTTACCGCGATACGAGGAAGTAGCCGAAGCCTATATTGCCGGTTTGGAAGACCATTTAGCAGCGGGCCATTCCATTGGCCATATCTCATCGGTAGCCAGTTTCTTTTTAAGCCGGATAGATGTATTGATTGACCCTATGCTTGATGAAAAAGGCCTGGGCGACCTGAAAGGCGAAGTTGCCATCGCCTCGGCAAAAAAAGCGTACGAAATTTATAAAAGGGTATTCAGCGGTCCGAGATGGGAAGCGCTGGCAGCCAAAGGCGCACAGGTTCAACGTTTGTTATGGGCGAGCACCAGCAGCAAAAACCCTGCTTTTAAAGATACCAAATATGTAGAGGCTTTGATAGGCCCGGATACTGTTGATACTGTTCCTTTAGAAACCATTGTTGCTTTCCGCGATCACGGCGTTGCCGCTAATACCCTGGAAGTCGGCCTGGATAAAGCAACTCAAACCTTAAACAGGTTGAAAAATAATGGTATTGACATTGATGCCATCACGCAGCAGTTGGAGGACGAAGGCATTGAAAAATTCAACAAGCCTTTTGAAAAACTGCTACAAGCCATTGAGGACCAAAAAAGCAAAGTGTAAGTAAATTGGAAGCTACATCAGTAAAAATACTGTTTTTTGATATCGGCGGCGTATTGCTCAGCAATGGATGGGGGCATGAATCACGGAAAGAGGCCTCCGAAAAGTTCGGCCTCGACTATGAAGAAGTAAACGCCCTGCACAGTTTTATATTTAATGTATATGAAATTGGCAGCATCAGCCTGGATGAATACCTGGATACAGTGGTATTTAACCATCCGCGTGATTTTGCGCGCGAAGACTTTAAGGAATTTATTTACCGCCAAAGTATTGAACTTCCCGATACTCTGCAATGGCTTAAAGAATGGAAAAAGGATTGCGGTTTCCGGGTTATTTCCATTAATAACGAAGGCAAGGAACTGAATGATTACAGGGTTAAAAAGTTTAATCTGCACGAATGTTTTGATGCCTTTATATCATCCTGCGAAGTAAAAATGCGCAAACCCGACCCTGGCATATTTAACCTGGCTATGGGCGTGGCGCTCGCACAGCCAGGTCAGTGCGTGTATTTTGACGACAGGATAATGTTTGTAAATGCTGCAAAAAAATTAGGTATCCGCTGTTTTCAGCATACCGGTTTCGAATCAACTAAAAAAATACTGGAAGGGCTAAAAAAAGAAAACCAACCAAAATTAAAATGAGCAATACACCAGATAAATACGATTTCGGTATGATCGGTCTCGGCACCATGGGCCGCAACCTGCTGCTTAACATGGGCGACCATGACATAAAAGGCGCCGGATTTGATACAGATGCCTCAAAAGGCAGCCTGCTGGAAAAAGAAAGCAAACATCATAACTTAAAAGGGTTTAGTGATGTAAAGCTATTTGTTGGCAGCTTAAAAAGCCCCCGCGCTATTATGATGCTGGTGCCGGCAGGTAAAATTGTGGATGATGTAATTGCTGAGTTGCTCCCCTTATTGGATAAAGGCGATATTTTAATTGACGGCGGCAATTCCCATTTTACGGATACTAATCGAAGGGTGGACGAACTTGAGGCAAAAGGTTTCCACTTTTTTGGGATGGGCATATCAGGCGGCGAAGAAGGCGCGCGCAAAGGGCCAAGCATGATGCCCGGCGGCGATAAGGAAGCCTATAATGTAATGAAGCCTATCCTCGAATCAATCGCCGCTAAAGTTGACGGCGCCCCTTGTGTAACGTATATCGGGCCCGGCGCATCGGGGCACTTTGTTAAAATGGTGCATAACGGCATAGAATACGGCTTAATGCAGCTTATTGCTGAAACGTATGAAATACTGAAAAAAGGCTTAAAGTTTGATAACGAGACTATCCGCAAAGTATTTACTAAATGGAACGGGGGCAGGCTGCAGTCGTTTTTGCTGGATATAACCAAAGATATTTTCGCTTATAAAGCGCCCGGCGCTGATCACCTTTTGCTTGATGATATTAAAGATGAAGCAAAAGCAAAAGGCACCGGCAAATGGACATCGCAGGTAGCGATGGACCTACAGGCGCCTATCCCTACCATCGATACCGCCGTTTCCATGCGCGACCTGTCGAAATATAAAGAATTAAGGGTACAGGCTGCCGGTTTGTACAGCAACGATGGGATACAATTAAATGTTGATGCCGACGGGTTTTTAGTTGCATTGGAGCAGGCATTTTATTTTAACATGATCATCAGCTATGCGCAGGGGATGCACTTGCTGGCGAGGGCATCCGAAGAATATAAATACGGTTTGAAACTTGATGAAATTGCTAAGATATGGCGCGGCGGGTGCATCATACGGTCTGAATTTTTGAATGATATTTTTAACGCGTACCAAAAAGACCCCGGACTTGCCCATTTATTGCTGGATAAACAAGTGCATGATTTGGTTAGCGCTACGTTGCCCGGAGCAAGGACTGTGCTAACGGCAACGATAGCGGCAGGTATTGCAGCGCCTGCTTATGCGGCATCATTAAGTTATTTTGATACCTTCCGCAGTAAACGCATGCCATCAAACCTCATCCAGGCGCAGCGCGATTATTTTGGCGCGCATACTTACGAACTGATTGGCAAAGAAGGGGTGTTCCATACGCAGTGGGTAGAAAAAAGCTAAGGCACGATTTGGCTAAAGCCCGGTTCATCTATAGCCTTTATCCGTTGGCTGAAGCCAACGGCTATGAAAGGAAGAATTCATTGCCGTCCCATTTATGGGGCGGACGAGAATAAATTAGAAGGTAGGGCTTTAGCCAAATAAACGAGAGGCCGGCGATGATTTAATTGAAAAAGGTGTCAATTATTAATATTATTATATTTGTATATGTCAGCAACAGTAATAAAGTCGGTTTTTGATATGACTCCCGAAGAATTTCATGAATATCTAAAGCCTTTTGCCATAAAACTTAAACAAACGGCTTTGGATAACGGATATTGGTATTCATACAGAAATGGATTATGTGTTGAACCTGATATGTTTATCCATGAATTTAAAGATGGCAGGAAAGAATTAATACAACTCGGCAATCAGGCAAGTGAGTTCACAATTCTAAGCGTTTTTTATTAAGCCAATTCTTGACGAAATTGTTCAAAAATTATCACCCAATTAAAATTCCGGTTCAAATAATACTATATAGAAACATATCATGGATTCAACAATAAAAACACAGCCTACAATATTTGTAATTTTTGGCGGTACGGGCGATTTAACCTCGCGTAAAATTGCACCGGCGCTTTATAACTTATTTTTAGACGGCTGGTTACCCGCCATGTTTTCCATTATCGGCACGGGCCGCACCCAGCTTACCGATGAACAGTTCAGGGAAAACCTGTTAAATGATATCAACCGGTTTTCGCGCAGCGGAAAAGCGGCGAAAGCAAAATGGGATGAGTTTTCAAAGAATATTTATTACCAGGTATCTGACATAAAAGACGCTGAAACTTATAAGGAGTTTGGGAAACGCGTGGACAAGCATAATGCGGATTGGAAAACCAAAGCTAACGTGATTTATTACCTGGCCGTATCGCCAAACCTTTTCCCAATCATCGCCTCAAATATATCAAAAGCGAAACTGGCTGATGATCCTTTAAAAACAAGGATAGTTATAGAAAAGCCTTTCGGCCACGACCTGGAATCGGCAAAAGAATTGAACAAATTGCTTTCGGGTATTTTTGACGAGTGCCAGATTTACCGCATCGACCATTACCTCGGCAAAGAAACCGTTCAGAATATTATGGCTTTCCGTTTCGCAAATTCTATAATGGAACCTTTGTGGAACCGTAATTATATTGAACACGTGCAAATTTCGGTTACCGAACAATTAGGCGTTGAAGAGCGCGGCGATTACTATGACGGCGCGGGCGCTTTGCGCGATATGATACAGAACCATTTATTACAACTGCTTTGTTTTATAGCTATGGAACCCCCCACCAGTTTTAATGCTGATGAATTGCGCAGCCGGAAAGTTGACGTATTGCGTGCCATGCGTAAGTTTACTCCCGATGATGTGCGCATGTCGGCAGTTAGGGGGCAATATGGAAAAGGCTGGATGGAAGGAAAAGAAGTCCAGGGCTACAGGAACGAGCCAAAGGTTGACCCTGACTCAAATACCGAAACATTTGCGGCTATTAAGTTTTTTGTAGATAACTGGCGTTGGCAAGGCGTACCTTTTTATATGCGTACCGGCAAAAGGATGCACCAAACCGCATCTATCATCAGCATACAGTTTAAGGATGTGCCACACCTGGTATTCCCTACGGAAGCTGCGGAAAGCTGGCAGCAAAACAGGCTGATCATTAGCATACAGCCCGAAATGAGCATACGCCTGCAGGTGCAGGCAAAACGCCCGGGCTTAGATATGGTGTTGAACGCGGTTGACATGGTGTTTGATTATAAAGGCACCTATACCAGCCAGGCCCCCGAGGCTTACGAAACACTTTTGCTGGATACCATGCTGGGCGACCAGACCTTATTTATGCGCGGCGACCAGGTAGAAGCCGCCTGGGAGCTGATAATGCCGATTTTACATACGTGGGAATCAAAAAAGAGTTTGAATTTCCCTAATTATTCGGCTGATTCATGGGGCCCCGAAATTGCGGAAGCATTGATAGCG
>DATCES010000079.1:0-7552 GCA_036509935.1 Mucilaginibacter sp. | reverse complement strand
TCCTCGTCAAAAAGTTCTCGTTACGGTTAAAGTAATTTAAGGCGCTTTGAACGCAAATGTAATTTGATGGCAATTTTGCAAATATCGAAACAACTTTTTTAAGCTGATCGGTATCGGGTATATCTTCCGCATCGTAAATAGTTAAATATTTACCCCTCGAAAAATGAAGGCCGTAATTACAGGCCTTTGGTTTTGTTTTTGGCATCATGAACGGCACTACAACTACCTCAAATATTGCAGGGAAATCAAGGTTGCGAACGGCGTTCAGGGTCAGGTCATCATCTTCCTCTATCAGCAGTTTCATATCAAGCCTTTCACGGGGATAATCAATGGCCTGTAAGTTCCAGATCAGTTTCTTAATCAGTTTGTCTTCCTTATACACCGGTAACAAAATGGTGTATATAGGCAGCTCGTCCTCTACAATTTCTCTCAAATCGTCCCTTGTAACTGCCTGGTGCAATTCAAAACGTGAGCCCACCAAAGCCAAAAACAGCTTAAATAGTATTGACATAAGGAAAAAAAAGCTTATGACAACGTTGATAATGATGGATGTATTTTTAAAATTTACCGCCATCCCTGCAACTACAACCCCCAACGTTATGAACAAGCCAATTAGCTGCCCTGAAGAAAATGTGATAAAGGCAGAATTGGCCGGATCGCGGTTTAAAAGTTCAAAAACCGCCGATTTTACATAGTTATCACCCAGCAGTTTATGGCTCATCCACACAATATCAAGGTCATCTGACACAATTATTTCAGGTTCGCAATCGTAGGTAAACCTTATGAAATCAATAAATAACTCGTCACTTGGGTCGGCCATTAAGGTTACCACCTTGTTATTTTCAATGCGTAAAGGCAATGCCACGTGCTGATCGGCAAATTTTAACTCTATTTTGGCCAATACCTCAGCATCAAACGGGAGCTCCCTTACTTCAGGGAAAACATACCCTGCGTTTATCAGGGACCGCTCGTAATTTTTGCGGGATATATAACCAAAATTCAGCACTATTTTAATAAATGATAGCCCTGACCGGGCCGAAAAATCATCAATCTTTTCCTTATCCCGCTGCGTGATAAAACCATCATTAATCAAAAGTTCAGGGATTGACATATTTTTTTCAATAAAGTGTTAAAATAATATACATTAACCTTAACAGGTTTTAATTTGCTAAGGTTAAAGCATAATTATTAATATACCCGGCCAACAAAATTTAATCGTTATATAATTCCTGCGAACTTTGAACTTTAGAACGTACATAAAGGAATGATAGCAATATCAATATCAATATGCCCAGCAATATGTATAAGTTATAAGTTTCCCAGAAACGGGTAATGGAGCTTTTGGTTTCAACATACTCGAGGTTTTCGCTTGATTTATTGATGTTGAACAAGTACTTGTTTGCATTAATATCAGTTACACAAACGTTGCTGGCGAGTGTTGAAAGCTGCTCGGTGATTGACTTTGCCGCTGCTAATAATGCATCAGATTGATGCGCCCCTGTTGCCGTTAGCACTAAATTAGCGTTATTGCCCCGCCCGTAAAATATTTGCGCCAAACCCGTTGAAACCGTATCTGACAATGCATACACTAATTGATTATTGTCGGTATTATAGAGCCGGAAGTTTTGACTGAATTTAATTGGCGCATCGGGGAACTCCTTCATCAAAGGATCGTCCTTATCTAAAAGTGCGATAATGTTATATTTCTTTAAATCGCCGGCAGGCATATCAGATGAGAATACAAAATCCGGAAAATTATTAGCGTTGATATTATTATTTAACTCAAAAACAATTTCTCCCAAAGCGCCCGCAGCATATTTGGAATCTTCTTTGGATATTACTATTTTAGTGGTGCCGGTGTTAAATGCCTCAGGATATTGATAGAAGCTAAGATCAGTTGATATAAAAGGGTTTCTGGATTCGAGGTATGATTTATCTACATCAACTTCTCCAAAAAAGTTTATAAAACTGTTTTTACATTCACCATTTACCGGAAAAAACCTGAATTCAGATTCCAGTGTATTATATTTATGGTGCTGGTAACGATCAATGGTTACCGTGGAATTTAATTTACCTGATGCATCCAGTTTTTCACTGCTAATTAATAAACCATTAAGGTAAATGTTAAAATAGCCCCTGTCGCCGGGGTTTAAGCCGCTGTAAGTTCCAATAAACCTTATTTCAACTTCTCTGGGGGTAAAGTTAAAATCGCTGTTTTTAAAGGTGTAGCCATTCTTTAATGAGCCGATGCCTGAAAGAAAATCGCTTGTTCCGCCAACCTGTTTCAGCGACAGTTTTGACCTGTTCTCGTCAATGGTTTTAAAGAAAGTATTTTCGGCATGGTCAATTAACAGGTAATCGCCAAAGGTGGAATTTAAGACATTAATATTGCCCAGCGCAGTTATGGCCTTTTCATAACCTTCATCATCCCCCCCGGATACAAACAGTATTTCGCCAGGTACAGTTTCTCTTGTAACGGTTTTGCGCGCTACCTGTTTCCCATATTCAAAAACCATTTGTGTTACCGTGTCGGTGGCCGTACTCATAGATTTAGTAAGGTAAAACAGGCCCTCGTTGCTTTGGGGGATTACCTTTACCAATGATTTTTTATCCGCGGGCAATACTGCTATGTTACCCACCATTATATAATTTTTTATGCTGTCGGGAACGTGCCCGTATTCAAAAAGGAATATTTTTTTACTCGTTGATTTTTTTAGCCGTGCATAAGCCCAGGCTACTGCTTTAAGGTCGTGCAGGCTTGGGTCTGATGGATAAACAACTGCTCTTTTCGAATCAAAACAATTGCTGATGTTTACGTTGCTCAGCCCGGTTTCTTCATTTTTAATTAACGACAAATATGAATAATCTTTTACCTTGAGCCACATGGCCGGGTTATCCAAATCTTTACAAATGTCATCAGTAAGGGTCAATAAAGTTTTAACCTGTATTTTCAAAAACCTATCAGGCGAAATATCATCTTTTGTTAAGTTGATCGAAATTTTTTCAATCGAATCTTTTGTCAGGTGGGCGCTATAAACGGGCCGGTCATTGAGTATTACATTAATAAAAGAATGTTCTTTTACCAAAGCCTGCGAAGGTTCAAAATATAATACCAGTTTGCTTCCGTTAACTTCTACCATCGGTGATATTTTAACGTAAACTGAACTGGCGCCGCTCATCCCGTAAATAGCATCGTCTTCATGCCCTAATGATTTAAAGGACACGATACCCTGGGTTTGGGCCAATGATACCTTACTTAAAAGAAATACAAGGGCTAATAAGGTTAAAAACTTGTTCATTGGTTTCTTAATATTAATTAATTACGTAAAATTCCACTCTAAAATAATTGCCATTTTCGTCGCTTCGGTACGATAGTTCGCCGCCCATTTCCTGGGTCACTAATTTCGCAATCGAAAGTCCTAATCCAAGCCGGCTTTCTACATGGCCTGTTGCTTCGCTCAGCGTTTTTAATTTGCCGAACATCATATCAAGTTCGTCCTGCCCTATTGGGGTACCCTCATCAATTATCTCAAAAACAAGTTTCTGCCGTTGTAAACTGGTTACTACGCGTATATTGTTGTTGGTTTGAGAAAATTTTATGGCATTCGACAATAAGTTTTGAAATACCTGCCCTGCAAATACACGGTCAAGATTGACATTTAAGGGCAGTTTTAAAATATTGTCAATCAGGTTGATGTTTTTCATCTGCGCGGTTTCCACTAACCCATTGTAAACGTGCAAAACTTCGGCATTAACGTCAAAAATCTCCGGGTTAAATTTCATTTCAGGCGATTCGATCTCTTTAACATCCATTAATTTATTTAGCAAGTATTGTATTTTTTCGGATGATTCCGAAATATAACCTATAAAATCCAATTGATCAGAGCTTAAACGGTAACTTTCATCTTTTAACATATTGTTGCTCATTATAATTGAGCCGATTAAGTTTTTGAGGTCGTGCCCTGCAATATTTATAAAGTTGTTTTTCTGACTGTCCAATTTTAGCAGCTGTTCATACTGCGCATCAATTATATTATTTTTTTCATTGATAGCATGGTTTTGCTCCTTTAGCTGCTCATTTGATTTTTCGATCAATAGTTGTGAGCGGACATCACGTTCAATGATTTTATAACGGGCCCCGGGGACAAGGCACGAAATTAAACTTATAATGAAAAAGAACTGGCCGCCATTGGCAGTAACCAGTTCCAATGTATATTGGCTAAACAGTCTGAAAAATATTGCAAGCAGAAAAATAGCCGATAAAACCTGGATAACCGAATTAACAGGTTCCCAACACACCTGCAGGTTAAAGAAAAGGATTATAGCCGAAAAAAGCAAATAATAAATGTTTAATTGCTGGAGGTCGACTATGTTGCACAATAATGCCGAAGTAACAGAAAGCATTAACAGCGTAAGGTGCAATAATACCCTGAAGTTATAATTTTTGCGTTGAAAAAAACTGTAAAGCCCTAAAATCAGAAGATCGGTAATAATACGTACGATGAAGAACTGTAGCCAGATACTGTTAGCGAAGATAAAATCAACAATGCTAAATAATGGATAAATAAAAATTATAGTCCAGATAATATTATTCGTCTGGTACCAGGCTTTCTTCGAAATTTCCTTTAAAAATTCTTCCTTTGTTATTTGGACAAACATTTTTTCATTTTCTTAAATTATGATAAAAATATATTTATCTGCTAATTTAGCTGGATAAAGTAAATGAAAATATTAAAAACTTAGTAAACATACTTATGCACATTTAAACAGATCATGCACGGCTAGTACATTTTAAAACTTTCAGCAACCTTTATAACAAACATTATTATGCCTGTATATATAGGGTAATACACCATGTTACTGCAAAAAATAATCCAACTACGGCGGGCGTCCATTTAATTAACATCCAAAAGGGCATAAAATCTGCCCAATGGTACAAGGGTTTGATAGGTTGCAAACATGGAATAAAGATATTTCAACAAAAAACCGCCTGTAAATGACTGATTTGGCGTTTTTAAAAAAGCCTGGGTTTAAAAACGCGGGGACTGCTGTTGCTTTTGTGTATTTTAAAGATAAAGATTTTCCGGTTGAGTAAATATTTTCCCACATTGATAATATTATTAAACACTGCGGTTTATACGGTTTTAAGGACATAATAGGTTGCCCAAACAGTAATTTAAAGGAAAATAAGTATTTATCTGGCGTTGCTTTGCGTAGTGTTGCGCTACCTAAAATGATAGATTTAATTGGTTATAAATTTCTACCTTTGCGCAATAATATTTGTTATGAAATTTTTTGAAGAAAAGCGGCGGGAAGTAATGATGCATATCGAAAAATTCATGCTTGAAAAAAAGGATGAATATTTGAAACCCATCGATACTATCTGGCAGCCGTCTGACTTTTTGCCGGATTCTTCCCGTGAAACGTTTTTTAGTGAAATTAAAGAACTACAGGAAAGCGCCCAGGGATTATCATACGACCTGATAGCGGTTTTAGTTGGCGATACCATTACTGAGGAAGCCTTGCCAACTTATGAATCGTGGTTAACGATGGTACAGGGCGTATCAAGGGATGAAGATGGCGGCTGGATGCAATGGACCAGGCATTGGACAGGTGAAGAAAACAGGCATGGCGACCTGCTCAACAAATATTTATACCTGTCGGGCCGGGTTAACATGCGCAAGATGGAAATATCAACCCAATACCTTATTGCCGATGGTTTTGATATCGGTACCGGCCACGACCCGTACCGAAACTTTGTTTATACCTCGTTCCAGGAACTGGCTACAAATGTTTCCCATCGCCGGGTTGCCTCGCAGGCAAAAAAAGACGGCGATAATTTATTATCAAAAATGTGCGGTGTTATAGCCGGTGATGAGGCCCGCCATGCCAAAGCTTATAAATATTTTATTGAGAAGATATTTGAAGTTGACCCCAATGAAGCTATGCTGGCTTTTGAGGATATGATGCGAAAGAAAATTGTGATGCCCGCGCATTTTTTACGCGAAGTTGGTTTAAAGGTAGGCCAAACCTTCGGGCATTTTACCGATGCCGCCCAACGGTTGGGTATTTATACCGCGATTGACTATGTGGATATTTTAAAGGAACTTATTGGCGACTGGCATATTGAAAGCATTGCTGATTTAAGTGAAAGCGGGGAAATGGCGCGGGATTACGTTTTAAACCTCCCTGCCCGTTTACTGCGCGTGGCCGACCGAATGAAAAACCCTATGCTGGAGTACAAATTCAGTTGGATAAACGGATAGCTTTTAAGGCGAAAGGTAAAAGCTGAAAGGCGAAAGCTGAAAGGTTAAAGGTTATATAACCGTGTGCTGTTTCGTTAATAATACTTAAGTTATATAGAAGTTTAAGCTGCCTTTCGCCCTTTACCTTTACCCTTTTACCTCTAAATTATAACCCTTTACCGCAAAATTAACCTTCTAATACAAGCGTTACCTTTCCATCATCAGCAACGCCTGCAAAAATTTCGTTAAGTATGGATTCTACAGTAAGCGAATTTACATCATCAACATAATGTTCCGAACGGGTGATATGCAGTTCAGGGCCCTTTATTTCTATCCTGAATAAAAAACCCTCGTATAGATCAGGCTGCGAAATTTCAATAACACCTCTTTTATTTTTGCTTATAAAGCTGATATTGGTTTGCCTATGCTGCTTAAACAGTGGGTTTAACTTTTGATGTAATAGCGTTAGCAATTGTGCAGGTGTTACGGTTTTATGGAGATTTAAGATTTTCATTGCCGATGATATTTATATGTTATACAGGTTTGTGTTCATATTGTTTGCGTTAATGCTTTGCAGGGTGAATAATTTCACAGCGCTTTTTGCTTTTCATTTTTAAACAGGATATTTGCTTACAAGCCATCTTTAAAACAATATCAGAATGAAATACAAATTATTGGGCCGGTCGGGCCTTAAAGTTTCTGAATTATGCCTCGGGACCATGGGTTTTGGCACCGAAGCCGGCTGGGGTGCCGATAAGGAAACAAGTTTTGCCATAATGGATACTTTTGCCAATGCGGGCGGCAATTTTATTGATACAGCCAATATATATAAGCTCGGGACCAGTGAAAAGATTATTGGCGAATACGTAAGCAAGCATGACCGGGATTATTTTGTATTGGCAACCAAATATACTTTAAAGGATAACCTTACCAACCCCAATGCATCGGGCAATAACCGCAAAAACATGATGCGCAGCGTAGAGGAAAGCCTTAGAAGATTGAAAACTGATTTTATAGACATTCTGTACCTGCACATTTGGGATGCCCTTACGCCGGTTGATGAGGTTATGCGGGGGCTGGACGACCTGATAAGGCAGGGAAAAGTGAACTATGCAGCCATAAGCGATACGCCGGCCTGGGTGGTAGCCAAAGCAAACACCATGGCCGAACTGATGGGCTGGAGCCAATTTGTGGCGTTACAGGTTGAATACAGCCTGATTGCGCGCACCCCCGAACGTGAATTGATCCCCATGGCAAAACATTTCGGGATAACCGTTACGCCCTGGGCGCCGCTTGGCGGCGGCGCT
>DATCES010000078.1:0-2477 GCA_036509935.1 Mucilaginibacter sp. | reverse complement strand
TTTAAAATTTATTTTTGTAGGTCGCGGTTCACACCTCGTGATCATTTGAACCATGAGCTACAGGCTTTTTTCGTAACAATAAAACCGCAGGTTGGGCCTGAAACCCAGCCCTGTTTCGCCTGCAAAGCTGTAGCCTGCTTTAAGGCAATATCGTTTTCAAATACCACTGCGTTTGGATAGGTACTGTCCCATTGAAAATTGCCGTGCGCATTCAGGGCCGGGCGTTGATTAATTGCTTGTCTTTAAACCAGGCTATTCTTTATATAATTGAAACTTTTTGTAATGCTGTCAAACGGGCTGCCCGGGCAAATATCCTGTTCAACAAAAAAGTATTTTAACCCCGCTTTATTGGCAGATTGAAATATTTTCTTGAAGTCAATAATTCCGTTGCCAACTTCGGTAAACATCTGATCGGGTTTATTATCCATGTCTTTTAAATGCCATAGCGGGAAACGGCCCGGATGTTCATTTATTAAAGCTATCGGATCTTGTTTTGCCTTTGTCACCCAATACATATCCATTTCCATTTTTACCAGGTTTTTGTCCGTATTGGCAAGCAAAGTTTCGTAAGGGTATTTCCCGTCCTCCCGAATAAACTCAAAATCATGATTATGATAGCAAAGCTGTATGCCGGCTTTTTTGCAGGCCTCGCCGGCCTTATTCAAATCGCCCCCTACCTTTTTATAATGCTCAAGTGTCCCCCGTTCGGAGGGCGATAACCATGCGCATATCATATATTTAATGCCTAACGCGGCAGCATCATCCACAGCTTTATCCCAGTCGTTTAATAAGGTGCCTTTCGTATCCGCGCCATCCTCACCCAAACGGTAATGGCTGCTTGGCATAATAAGGCCATTATCGTTTAGTATTTTTTTAAACGCCGTTCCCGTCATCCCATAAAACAATTCGCTTCCGGTATAAGTTGATGCTTCAACCGAGTTATAACCTATTTGCGCCACTTTAGCCAAAGTACCGGCCGGATCCTTCCCCATGGCATCGCGAACGGTGTACAGTTGGAGCCCGATGTGTTTTTTATCATACGCAAATAAACGGGGCGCGGCTAACAGCCCGGCGGAAAGCACAGCCGAAGTTTTGAGGAATGAACGCCTGGTAGTCATAAAATTTATAATTGATAGGGGTAAATATAGTGCATAAATTACACCAAACAAATAGTAATTTTAATTTTACAAAGTTAAATCTGCGAACAAACAGCGGGCGTTAAAAACGTTGAGGTAATACGCGACACCAGTTTTGCATCGGCATATTCCGGAAGGTTTTTAGAGGTACCCTTTAATGATCCTTCTTTTTACAAACAAACAACATACTTTTATATAAACTTGCATTTACAATTGATGCTTAAAATGAAAGAACACTTTTACCGGCAGATTTTTGACAAACACCAGCATGTGGAGGCGGTACCTTCCAACAAGGAAATTACTACCTGGGCTTTGCGGGTGATCAGGTTGCTGTTCCCGGAGCAATCAAAGCAGGTTTATGCTGATGTTAACCAATTAAAGCAAGAATTTGCACACCTTCAAAAGGAGCTTGCCCATATAATGAATGCCACCATGGCTTGCAAAGATTGTGATAACGAACTGCTTGCAAAATCCTTTTTTGAACAGCTTCCTGACCTGTACCGGTTGCTGAACACCGATATACAAGCTATATTTAATGGCGACCCTGCGGCCTGCAGCGAGTTTGAAGTTATCCGCACTTACCCCGGGTTTTTTGCCATTTCCTTTTATCGCCTGGCGCATAGTTTGTACCGGCACAATGTACCGTTGCTGCCCCGTATCCTTACCGAGTATGCCCATTCAAAAACAGGCATCGACATACACCCGGCTGCAGAGATCGATGAATATTTTTATATTGACCATGGCACTGGTGTCGTCATCGGCGAAAGCTGCAAAATAGGCAAAAATGTAAAGTTGTACCAGGGGGTTACGTTGGGCGCTTTAAGCGTTGCCAAGAGTTTGGCTTTTACCAAACGCCACCCTACTGTTGAAGATAATGTGGTTATTTACGCCGGGGCTACTATTTTGGGCGGTGAAACTGTTATAGGGCACGATAGCGTTATTGGAGGCAATGTATGGCTTACAAAAAGTGTCCCGTCAAATTCAACTGTTTACCATAAACCCGATATTACTGTATTTAATAAAACCCAGGTTTAAAGAATTATGGCAGGTATAATTGATTTGATAGGCAATACGCCTATGGCCGAAATAAAAAAGCTTAACCCCAACCCCGATGTGCGCATTTTTGCCAAGCTTGAAGGCAATAATCCGGGGGGCAGCGTAAAAGACCGCGCTGCACTTTATATGATAAAAAGCGCTATGGAACGCGGGGATATTAAGCCCGGCACTAAGCTGGTAGAGGCTACCAGCGGCAATACCGGTATAGCTCTGGCCATGATAGCCGGCCTGTACGGAATTGAAATTGAGCTGGTACTGCCATCAAATTCAACCCGCGAACGCACG
>DATCES010000077.1:0-6190 GCA_036509935.1 Mucilaginibacter sp. | reverse complement strand
ATATCATTTGATCGAGGGTAATTGGCAATGTAGTTTCATGGCCTGCCATTACATTGGAGGCCGAATCGCCAACCAGGATGATGTCCATTCCTGCCTCGTCAACTACCGAAGCCATTGAATAATCATACGCAGTAAGCATAGCGATCTTTTCGCCGCTGGATTTCATTTCCTGCAAAATATGTGTCGTAATCCGTTTAACCTCTTTATGTACCGACATGAGTTGTGATTTAGTGCGTACAAATGTATTCAGTGATTTCGGATTTTTCACTTATTATTTGTTTTTCATTGGTGTTCAGGAATGCTTCGCAGTTTTGAGCCCCTTAAAAAAACAAACAAAATCGAAAAATCCGAAATAAAAACATATTTTTGCGGTGTGATTCAAGAAGTTTCCCACTTCAATATTTCAGCCTGTTTTCACGGGGCGCTGCACATGGCAAACCGGCTTTTTCACTATTCAACTTTTTTTAACAATGACTTACTTCACCAAATTGCCGGCGGTATTATTACTGGCTGACGGGACTGTTTTTTATGGAAAAGCAGCAGGAAAAATGGGAACTACCAGCGGCGAGATCTGTTTTAATACCGGGATGACCGGCTACCAGGAAATTTTTACCGACCCCTCCTATTTCGGCCAGATCATGGTGGCAACCAACGCGCACATCGGTAATTATGGTATTGCTAAAGAGGAAGTTGAATCGGGCCATATACAGATTGCCGGCCTGGTTTGTAAAAATTACAATATTTATTATACCCGCAAACAGGCCGATGAATCGATACAGGATTATTTCCAGGAACAAAACATTGTAGGCATTTCGGATATTGATACCCGCCAGTTGGTTCGCCATATCCGCGATAAAGGCGCTATGAATGCTATTATTTCATCGGAAATACTTGACATTGACGAATTAAAAAAGAAACTTGAAGAAGTACCGTCAATGGACGGGCTGGAGTTGTCTTCAAAAGTTTCAACCGCCGAAACGTACACTTTTGGCGATGAAAACGCAACCTACCGTGTTGCAGTACTCGACCTTGGCGTAAAGAAAAACATCCTGCGCAATTTTGACGACAGGGATATTTACGCTAAAGTTTTCCCTGCAAAAACCACTTTTGGCGAAATGGAGAAAGATTTTGCCCCCACCGGGTATTTTATATCAAACGGTCCCGGCGACCCGGCGGCCATGCCTTATGCTATTGATACCGTAAAAGAAATATTAGCTGCCGAAAAACCGATGTTTGGCATTTGCCTGGGCCATCAGTTGCTGGCTTTGGCCAATGGCATCCCAACCAAAAAAATGTTTAACGGCCACCGCGGATTAAACCACCCGGTAAAAAATATAATTATCAACCACTGCGAAGTAACCTCGCAAAACCACGGCTTCGGGGTTGTACCTGAAGCTGTGCGGGCATCTGACAAAGTGGAGGTAACACATGTTAACCTCAACGATCAATCCATCGAGGGTATCAGGGTAAAGGGTAAAAAAGCGTTTTCAGTGCAGTATCATCCCGAATCGTCCCCCGGGCCGCATGACAGCCGTTATTTGTTTGATGATTTTATTAAGTTGATGAAGTAAAGCCCAAAGGGGTACGAAATTCAACAAAACCTTACGGTGGCCCCATTCATCGGCGTTTTTCGGCTTTTTACCGGGAATTTGGCACCCCTCGCCTAAAATCCTTATTTAAAAACGCAGTCAGTTTGCACATTTGATTTATAAATCAAATGTTATCATGAAAACTTTACCGGTTGCCCAAATAATTCACTTCGCTATGCAAATGGCTTCACATTTACATGCTATCATCCATTCGCTGGGGCATTTGATGAAATAAGCCTTATCCAGCCCCCGGTAGCAGGTGCCAATAGAATATTTTCCCACAACGATTTTTTAGGGTCAATGGTTATAAATTCGCCTTCCTGGATTGCTTTCTGGTTTGGTTTAGCGCTTTCTTTCATCCATTTGTTTCAAATTTTAAAATTTATTTCATTTTTATAAACAATTACCTATCTTTGAATTAATGGTAATCCTTATCAAGAAAACGCTTTCGGCATTTGCAGAAAAGCACCCATTATCGGCAACACCGTTAAATAATTGGTACAATATTGCAAAGGCCGGCGATTGGAATAAGGTAACAGATATAAAAAAAGTGTTTAATACAGTGGATTACGTGGGTAATGACAGATATGTGTTTAACATTAAAGGAAACGATTTCAGACTTGTAGCCATGATATTTTTTGACAAGCGGACTGTGTTTATACGCTTTATCGGAACACACAGTGAATATGATAAAATTGATTGTTCAACGATTTAGAATAAGTAAATGATTGATAAAATAAGAAATGAAGCACAGTACATTCAAGTAATAGCTTTGATAGAAAAATTTATTACAAAGGCCACAGAAAGCGGTGGTTTTAATTTTTTATCTGTACCAGAGAAAGAGGAATTAGCCACCCTTAGTTTGTTGGCCGAGCAATATGAAGATAACATTTTGCAGCTAATGCCTTTACCAGTTACCATCAATTCGGTTGTTCAGCATAAAATTAAGGAATTAAACCTTACACAGGTAAAACTGGCTGAAATGCTTGGGTTGGGGAAGTCCAAATTGTCGCAAATATTAAATGGTAAGCGCGAGCCTGATGTAATGTTTCTTAAAGCCATACATAGCAAACTTGGCATAAGCGGCGATTTCCTGCTGGAAAATGCTTAGAAAGGTAAACGTAAGATTATCTATAATCAAGGCGTGGTGAAAGCCGGGCAAATGCCCGGGTTACATAAAAATTGATATCCAAACCGGTTATAAATAGACGATTGAAACTATTGCGACTTTTCAATTTCGATAGTTTTCGTTTAAAATATCGCCTCGGCAATCCGTTTAGTTGGGCCAGCGTTACTCATGGTGTAAAAATGCAGCACCGGCACGCCAAAAGCCATCAGCTCTTTGCATTGGTTTATCATCCATTCAATACCTGCATCTTTTACATCTTTTTCTGATTTACAGCCTGTTATTAAATCGCAAAGCTCATCAGGCATATCAATATGGAATGTTTTGGATAGGTTAACCAATTGTTTGGAGGTAGTGATTGGCTTTAAGCCGGGTATTATGGGCACATTTATCCCGTTGGCCCGGCAATTATTTACAAAATCAAAATATTTCTGATTATCAAAAAACATCTGGGTAACTATAAAGCCTGCCCCCATATCTACCTTTTGTTTAAGATATTTAAAATCTGATTTTAAGTTTGGCGCTTCAAAATGTTTTTCGGGATAACCGGCTACACCAATACAAAAATCAGTTTTTAAGTTGTCCGAATTATTTTCATGCAGGTAGATGCCCTTGTTCATATTTACCACCTGCTGCAATAAATCGGTAGCATAATTATGCCCGTTAGGCGTAGGTATAAAAGTTGGATCGGCTAAACGGGCATCGCCGCGAAGGACCAACACATTTTCAATTCCTAAAAATTGAAGGTCTATTAAGCCGTTTTCAGTTTCGTCCTTTGTAAAGCCGCCGCACAACAGGTGCGGCACGGTATCTACTTTATATTTGTTCATTATAGCCGCGCAGATAGCAATGGTACCCGGGCGCTTGCGGTAGCTTACCTTTTCAAGCAAACCATTTTCGTGCTGTTTATAAATATAATCTTCCCGCAATGAGGTTACATCAATAAATGGTGGCTTAAACTCCATTAAAGGGTCAATAGCATCATACAATCCTTGTATGCTGCGGCCTTTTAGTGGTGGTATCAGCTCAAACGAAAAAAGTGTTTTGCCTTTGGCGTTTTTTATGTGTTCGGTTATCTTCATGCCCCCTAACCCCCTAAAGGGGGAATTTTTAGTTTGTTATTGTTAAATATAAAGTCGCCCGGTTTTATTCCCCCTTTAGGGGGATGGGGGCTAATAATTCAAATTCGGTCCCAACCAACGTTCAACATCCTCTAACACCATATTTTTCCTAACCGCATAATCCGCTACCTGGTCCTTGCTTATTTTCCCCAAACCAAAGTAACGCGCTTGCGGGTGGGCGAAATAAAACCCGCTTACTGACGAAGCCGGTGTCATAGCCAGGCTTTCAGTGAGGTGCATTTTAGTATTATCTTCGGCTTTTAACAATTCAAACAGCGTTGGTTTCTCTGTATGATCAGGGCATGCCGGATACCCCGGCGCGGGGCGGATACCCTGGTATTCTTCCTTGATGAGTTCCTCGGTACCGAGTTGCTCCCCTTTTGAATAACCCCAATATTCTTTGCGGACAAGCTCGTGCATCTTTTCTGCAAATGCTTCTGCCAAACGGTCGGCAAGCGCCTTGGTCATAATACTGTTATAATCGTCATGGTCCCGTTCAAAACCGGCCACTAATTCATCACAGCCAATACCTGTTGTTACGGCAAACCCGCCCCAGTAATCGGGTATGCCGCTTTCTTTTGGCGCTATAAAATCAGACAATGCATAATAAGGCTCTCCTTTTACTTTTTCGGCTTGCTGGCGTAAGGTATGTATCCGGGTAAGCAGGTTATTGCGGGAATCATCAGTATATATTTCAATATCATCCCCAACACTATTGGCCGGCCAAAAACCTATCACCCCGTTTGCCTGCAGCAATTTCTCCTTAACTATTTTCTTTAACAGCGCCTGTGCATCGTCAAACAATTTTTTGGCTTCGGTCCCGACATGCTTATCATTAAATATTTTTGGATAGCTGCCCCGCAGTTCCCAGGTATGGAAAAATGGCGTCCAGTCGATATATGGCACCAATTCTTCGAGGGGAAAAGCTTCAAAAACTTTTGTACCGGTGAATGTTGGTTTTGGGGCAACATCACCATCCAGGCTGATCTGGAATTTCGACCTTCGCGCCTCCGCGATAATTACAAAGCGCTTGTCTGACTTTTTATTCAAATGCGCCGTACGTGCTTTGGCATATTCTTCTTTTATTCCTGTGGTATAGTGGCCGCGCTGTTCCTTGTTCATTAAGCTGCTGCAAACCATAACACTCCTGGAAGCATCCAGTACATGGATCACCGGGCCCGAATAATGCGGATCGACCTTAACGGCAGCATGGATGCGTGACGTTGTTGCGCCGCCAATAATAAGCGGGATAGTGAAACCGTCGCGTTCCATTTCTTTGGCAAAATGCACCATTTCGTCAAGCGAAGGCGTAATTAACCCGCTTAGGCCAATAATATCCACATTTTGCTTCTTCGCTTCTTCGATAATTCTTTGCGCCGGAACCATTACCCCCAGGTCAATCACCTCGAAATTATTGCATGCTAAAACCACGCCTACAATATTTTTACCAATATCATGCACATCGCCTTTTACGGTGGCCATTAAAACCTTTCCGGCATTGGCCCTGCTGTTGCTTGTATCCTCCCCTGCATCGATAACCCTCTGTTTTTCCAACTCGATAAAGGGCAATAAATAAGCAACTGCCTTTTTCATTACCCGGGCAGATTTTACAACCTGCGGCAAAAACATCTTACCGGAACCGAAAAGGTCCCCTACTACGTTCATACCGTCCATTAACGGGCCCTCAATCACTTCGAGCGGTTTATCATACGCCAGCCTTGCCTCCTCAACATCATCATCCAAATACTCAATAATGCCTTTTACCAGGGCATGGGATAAGCGTTCGGCAACCGGGGCCTTGCGCCATTCTTCGTCCCTAACAATTTCTTTGCCTTTTGATTTTATGGTATCCGCAAATTCAACCAAACGTTCGGTAGCATCTTCCCTGCGGTTTAGCAGCACATCCTCAACAAGTTCCAATAAATCCTTTGGTATTTCTTCGTAAACCTCCAACATCCCGGCATTTACAATGCCCATATCCATTCCCGCCTTTATGGCATGGTACAAAAATGCTGAGTGCATAGCCTCACGCACCACATTATTGCCCCTGAACGAAAATGAAATATTACTTACCCCGCCGCTTACTTTGGCGTAAGGCAGATTTTGCTTTATCCAGCGCGTAGCCCCGATAAAATCAACCGCGTAATTGTTATGTTCTTCTAGTCCGGTAGCAACGGTCAAAATATTGGGGTCAAATATAATATCCTGCGGCGGGAACCCAACTTCATTAACCAATATATCATAAGATCGTTGGCAGATTTCTTTACGGCGGGTTAAAGAATCTGCCTGCCCGGTTTCATCAAACGCCATCACTACGGTTGCCGCGCCGTAGCTTAAAATTTTACGGGCGTATT
>DATCES010000076.1:0-6998 GCA_036509935.1 Mucilaginibacter sp. | reverse complement strand
CGAAAGGCGAAAGGCGAAAGGGAGCTACCCGAATATAGGGTATGCAATTTACTAAAGAAAAGAACAAAACCCGACTTCCGGCTTTAGATTTCCGACTTAGGACTTAAAACAAGCTATTTCCCCCATATTCCTGAAATGGGCGCGGCAACAGCATTATCAGTAAAGGGCAAGCCGTACATCGCCTCCAGCGTGTGCAATACATTGTAATGGTTTATGGATGCTGTATATTCGCCTGGGCTTACTTTCGCCCCATAAAAAATGGTCGGAATCCTATTGCCATTTTTTGGGTCAAAATCATCTTCATCAAAAGTTAAAATCAATAAACTGTTATGTTTTTTTGCCCAGTCAACATAATCCGCGAGGTTATCCTTTAACCATTTATCCCCCCGCCTTATGGCTGCTGCATCACCCGGAAGGCCAATATTATGCATATCATAATCCATATCAGGGATGACAAAGGAAACAGTTGGGAGTTTGCTGAAGTCTTTTGGAAATTCGGTCATGGGTACGCTTGCCGAAGGCGGTATGGTATTTGGCCCGGTACCCAGCCAGTTTACCCAGGGGACATGCTTCCGGGCATACAGGGCGCCTAACGTAGCAGCATGGTAAAGATATGTACACCCCAGGAAACCGGCAGAAGGCATAGTCTGCGCATATCCTTTAAAACTGAATTTTTTATCTATCAAAGCTTCCCCCAGGTTGGGTGTTTTAAAGGGGGTTTTGCCTTCCAGGCACTCATCTTCGGTTGTTCCCTGGGTACTCCCCGAAAATAAAGCAAGGTAATTGGGCTGGCTGGGATGCCCTATGCCGTGCGAATTGGTAAATAAAACACCGCCCTTTGCCAGATGATTAATATAAGCCGCATTGGCCGAACCTATCAGTTGGTTGTAAGCATGGTTTTCCTCAATCACCACAATAACATGGTCATATTGCGGTATTTCGTTTTGCACTATTCCCGCGGATAATGGTGTGCCTGCCAACAAAAGGCAAATGATGGGTAGCGTTAATCTCATGTTAAATATTTTCGTTGTAATATAAATGCGGTATAAATATAAAATGATTTCGGGTGGGTTTTGTTTTAAATGATTGTGTTGGAATAATGAAGCGGAGGAATAAATACTGTTAAAATACCTATTGTAAAATGCTTTTAGTTAATTAATTTAGTGCATGTAAGCAGCCAAATTACAATTAGTTATGGGCGTAGTTCATAAAGTTAAAAGGTTCATGCATGATAAACTGGCTACGTTTAAGTGGTTTGAAAGGACCATTTCCGTTACCTGTATTGGTCGCTTATACTCAGGCTAACAGACGTAGACCAAACCGGCAAAATAGCCGCTTGTTTTAGAACAAGCAGCAGCGATTATGTAACTGCCCAGGGCGTTTTTCGTGCAACAAAAAGCATCCAACCTCTCATTCAAACCCAATATAAACTAACCCTTCCGCCGCCCCCAAAGCTTTTTAACAGCCGGGAAGGCGAAGGGCGCTGGACATCTTAATCATCCCTATTTGCTTATCCCCTCCAAATACGCCACAAACCGCTTATTCGTATAATCCGCGCCGCCTTTATGCTTTATAACCACTTTGCCTGTTTTGTCAATAATAATGGTGGTTGGGATGGCGCCATCTAAAAAACCATCTGGGACAGCGCTGGCCACATTGTAAATCGGGAGGAAGTAGCCGTTCCTTTTCATAAAGGGCACCGATTCCCCAAAATTGCCGTCAACATCTACCGGAAAGATCAATACATTGGGGTTATTTTTAAACTGTTTATACAGGTTGTTAATTGACGGCATTTCGGCGATGCAGGGCGGGCACCAGGTGGCCCAGAAATTCATAAATACTACCTTTCCTTTCATGTCACTGATATTCAACGTTTTGCCATCGGTGGATTGAAGTAAAATATACGGTGGGGCCATCGCTTTACCCTGTCAATTATATGCACCTTAAGCACGCAGGCATTTCATCATCTACTTAAGTGCAGGGTTCGGATAATTGTCACTTTGATCTTCGGCTACATTATCTAAACATTTAAAGTCCTTTTCAACTAACAGGAATAGCGCCTTATCCTGGTGTTCAAAACCAACGCTATCGGCTAATGCCCATTTTTTAGCCATCGTGGCCGGCATAAACAGGGTTATTTTATTACCTTCAAATGTTGCCGACAAATTGTTGCCTGCATATTGCTGCAGCGCGTAAATCAATGTACTGGTACCAAAATTGGTGCTTTCCTCAAGATAGCCATTTTCCGAAAACTTGCATACATCTGCCTTTGTTAACCTGTAACGCAGGGAATCCCCCTTTATTCGTATCTTCATAATATAGTTGTTTTAATCGGCCAGGTTAGTTACCTCGCCTATAATAATAATTGCCGGATATGTTAATTGTTTGCTTTCGGCCAATTTTGGCAGATCTTTGACCAGGCCCCTTACTGATTTTTGATTGGGAAGCGATGCATGTTGTATTATTGCTGCCGGGATATTGCCGCTACCCGCCTCTATATAAGCCTGGGCTATCTCATGCAGTTTTTTCATGCCCATATATATTACAACGGTAGCGTTGCTTTGTATGGCAAGTTTTAAGTCAGCCGATAACCTGCCATCTTTTTTAGTCCCGGTTACCATCCACACGCTTTCACTTATTGAACGGTGGGTGAGCGGTATATCTTCAAATCCGGATGCCTGCATGCTGGTAATACCTGGAATAAAATGGGTTTTGATGCCCTGCTGGCGTGCGTATATAATTTCCTCAAAGCCCCTGCCGAAAATAAAAGGGTCGCCGCCTTTTAAACGCACTACCTTGCCTTTAGTAAAGGCAAAGTGTTTTATCATTTCATGAATTTGTTCCTGCAGGGTATATTCGCCATAAGGCTGTTTGCCTACATATATTTTATCGCAGGCCGCAGGGGCAATTTTTAAAAGTTCTTTATTAGCCAAATTATCATAAAGTACGGCTCCGGCCTGCTGTAATATTTTGTGCCCTTTAACGGTAATCAGCTCCGGGTCGCCCGGCCCGGCCCCTAAAACAAATAATTCAGGTATAATGGTGATATTTTTCATTGTTTTTAATAAAATGTAAAAAAATGCCTGTTTTTATCGATTATAAAATCAAAAATTAAATAATTTAATGTTTTTAATCAAAATATTTTAATAAAATATGATTAAAATCACAGAATATATGCATTTTTATTAAAAATAGTAATTTATTTATGACCAAATTAAGGAAAAATATTTGAAATGTGATTTTTTTTGTTTAAAATTGCTATTGTAAATACAATTCAGGTCGCATTTGATGTATTTACCGGTTTTGAAGCTTTAACATTTAAAAAATTTCAGTATGATCAAACCAACAATTATTGTAGTTGGCAATGGCATGGTTGGTTACAAGTTTTGTGAGAAACTGGTAGCCCGTTCATCAGATTTCAGGATAATTGTATTTGGTGAAGAACCGCGCCCGGCTTACGACCGGGTACACCTGAGTGAATATTTTAACGGAAAATCAGCGGATGACCTTTCATTGTCAACAAATTCCTGGTACCCGGAGCATGATATTTTACTGCACCTCGGTGATCCCATCCTCGAAATAAACCGTTCGGCAAAAACTGTACATTCATTATCGGGAATAACCTACGGGTACGACTACCTGGTACTTGCTACCGGTTCGGCCGCATTTGTTCCCGACATCCCTGGGGTGGAAAAAAATGGCGTGTTTGTTTACCGTACTATTGACGACCTTGAACTGATAAAAGGCTATGCCCCGAATGTAAAATCGGGGGTAGTAATGGGGGGGGGGCTTTTAGGTTTAGAAGCTGCTAAGGCGCTAATGGACCTGGGTATTAGCGAAACGCATGTCATTGAATTTGCACCGCGGCTTATGCCCCGGCAAATAGACTCCGCAGGCAGCTCTGTACTGCAATCAAAACTGAAACAATTAGGGTTAAATATCCATCTTAACAAAAGTACGTCACACATCGGCGGCGGGGATAAAATCGATGCCCTTCATTTTAGCGATGAAAGTGTGATAGCGGCCGATATGTTGGTTATCTCGGCAGGGATAAGGCCCCGCGATGAACTGGCTAAGTTATCGGGCCTGCACATTGGCACTCGTGGCGGAATTGTCGTGAACGAGAAGATGCAAACCAACGATGAAAGTATTTTTGCCATAGGCGAGTGCGCCCTTTATGAGGGAATGATTTACGGCCTTGTAGCGCCCGGTTATGAAATGGCCGAAATTGCTGTTAGTCAGTTAACAAATGGCAGCAAGCTGTTTTATGGTTTTGACATGAGCACCAAGTTGAAATTGATTGGTGTTGACGTAGCAAGTTTTGGCGATGCCTTTGTCACTGAACCTGATTGCCGGACCATAGTTTTTGAGGATACGCATAAGGGTATTTATAAACGTATCAATATCAGCGCCGATGGCAAATACCTGTTGGGGGGTATTTTAATAGGCGATGCGGATGCCTACAATATGCTGCTGCAAACGGTTAACAATAAAATTATCCTTCCGCCAAATCCCGAAGACCTGATATTAGGATCGAGGGGGGGCGCTGAAAATGAAGGGGCCGGCGTTATGGGCCTTCCGGATGATGCGCTGATCTGCTCCTGCGAGGCGGTAAATAAGGCTACAATTTGCTCAGCAGTAGCTGAACTGGGAATTACAACCATTGACGGAATAAAAAAATGCACCAAAGCCGGAACAGGTTGCGGCGGGTGCGTGCCATTGATTAAAGACCTGGTTGCCGGTACCATGAAAGCAAACGGGCAGTATATTAAAAATGTGATATGTGAACATTTTGAATATTCAAGGCAGGAATTATTTGACCTGGTAAAAATAAATAAGCTTAAAAATTATGACCTGATATTGGATCATTTTGGCAAAGGCGATGGTTGCGAGGTTTGCAAGCCGGTTGTTGCCAGCATACTTTCGAGTTTGTGGAACGATGTGATTGTAAAACAGGGAACTATACAGGACAGTAACGACCGCTTTTTAGCGAACATTCAAAAAGGCGGTACTTATTCAGTAGTCCCGCGTATCCCCGGTGGCGAAATTACTCCCGATAAATTGATTGTGTTAGGGCAGGTTGCAAAACGGTACGGCTTATATACAAAAATTACAGGGGGGCAGCGTATTGATTTGTTTGGCGCCCATGTTAATGACCTGCCAGCTATATGGGAAGAACTGATTGATGCAGGGTTTGAAAGCGGCCACGCCTATGGAAAAGCATTGCGTACTGTGAAAAGTTGTGTTGGCAGTACCTGGTGCCGTTTCGGATTGCACGACAGTGTATCCTTTGCTATCGAAATTGAGGAAAGGTATAAAGGCATACGCGCCCCGCATAAAATTAAAGGCGGCGTTAGCGGTTGCGTTCGCGAGTGTGCCGAAGCCCAGGCGAAAGACTTCGGGATTATTGCCACTGAAAAAGGGTGGAATTTGTATGTATGCGGCAATGGCGGGTCGAAACCACAGCACGCTCAATTATTAGCTACAGATATTAATAAAGAAACACTTGTACAATATCTGGACAGGTTCCTGATGTTTTATATAAAAACAGCCGAGCCCTTATCGCGTACCGCTACCTGGCTTAATAAAATGGAAGGCGGATTAAGTTATTTAAAAAATGTGGTGGTAAATGACAGTCTTGGCCTTGCGGCTCAGTTAGAAGAAGAAATGCAATCGCTTGTTGACACTTACCATTGCGAGTGGAAGGAAGTTATTGAAAGCCCGGAATTGCGTAAACGCTTCACCCACTTTGTTAACGCTCCGGCCGAAAAAGATCCTACTGTTCAATTCGAGCCTTTGCGTGACCAGGTGAAAGCTAAGTGGTAATTCAAAATAAAAGGAACTTATTTTAAATATATCTATTAAAAAACAAAGAAATGGAAACAATGATAACAACGGCTATTGAATGGGTTTTGGCTTGTTATGCTGATGATGTTCCGGCAAATGGGGGCGCATGTGTTAAATTAAAGGATGAACAAATAGCAGTTTATAATTTTGCCCGCCGCGGCGAATGGTATGCAACCCAGAATTTATGCCCGCATAAACAACAAATGGTTTTATCCAGGGGGATGATCGGCAGTACAGGGGAAAGTTGTGAACCTAAAGTGGCCTGCCCTTTCCATAAAAACACATTTTCCCTAATAAGCGGCCAGTGTTTAACAAATGATGAATATTCCATCAAAACCTTTCCGGTAAAGGTAGCCGATGGCAAAGTTTACATTGGTTTTGCCTTATAATTAAAATGAATAAAAAAAATCAATTTGTTTATTGCAGATTGGCCCTTGTTTAGTTTGAGAATGATGCTTAGGCCTCCTTGCTTCCGGGCGGGGGCCTTTGTTTTATAATTCTTCTGCGGTTAATTCTAAAAGTTTCTCCCGGTTATTTATAATTATCTTCTTTCCGGATGTTTTTATCATATCTTCCTTTGATAGTTCGTTCAAAACACGGAATACTGTTTCATAAGTAGTGCCGGCGTACGATGCAAGGTCTTGCCTTGAAAGATGTATATTAATTGAAAGGTCATCTTTTGTGCCGAATTGGTCATGCAATGAAATTAAAGCCTGGGCCACCCTGCCTTTCACGGACATGTGCGCCAGGTTACGCATTTTTCTTTCCGATTCCTGCAATTCGCTTGCAAAAAACATCATCAGGTTATAAGTAAAATCTGTATTAACCTTCAGCGTTGATTCAAAAAAGTCAATTGGGACGAAGCAAATCATTCCGTCTTCAAGAGCAGTTGCCGAAATTGGATAAACACTTTTTCCGCCAAGACCCCTGTGGCCCAAAATTGCCCCCTTTGAAGCAAATCGTATAATCAGTTCTTTTTCAGGCCCCCATTGTTTGTGTACTTTAACAATTCCTTCGTCAACAAAATATACCCCTTTAACTTCGTCACCTTCGTTAAAGATCCTTTCGCCCCTTTTTATCCTGAAATTCTTTTTATTACTTGCAATAGCCGGGAGCCACTGTTTTAAACAATTCCGGCACATAAAACAGCT
>DATCES010000075.1:0-4939 GCA_036509935.1 Mucilaginibacter sp. | reverse complement strand
CTCAATTTTTCTATGATGAAATATGAGGTTTTTTTTGCATACTAACTAATTGAATATGAACTAAATATACAAAAAACAATGCAATAAAACAAGTTAAATATCTGATTATCAATTATTTATATCCTAACTTAATGACATTGGCACCTTCCCCAGGGAAGGAATCGCACTTGTCCACCGCTTTTTAAAAATCTTCCCAACACCTATTTCGTTTGTCACCAACAAGGGCGGAAACTCATATCAGGAAATCCTAATAAACTATTTACCAATAAACTAATGAACCAGTGAACTAATAAACAGATTAGAACCCTAATTTCTTATCCACTTCCCCGGTTCCCTGTTGCTGCTGTTTGTAAGCATTGCAATCCAGGGTGATACTAACCCCATTTTTAGGCGGGTCAAAATCAACATTCTTTTTAATACCCAATGATTCGTTTGCATAAACTTTTTTCATGTAAAGTGCAAAAATAGGCAATGCCGAATTAGCACCTTCCCCAAGCCTGGTCGAACGGAAGTGTATATCCCTGTCCTCGCATCCGGACCATACACTGGTTACTAATTGCGGGGTTATACCTATAAACCAACCATCTGAATTTTCCTGGGTGGTACCCGTTTTGCCGCCAATCGGGTTGGTTAAACCATATTTATATTGCAGCCTTGAGCCGGTTCCGTCTTTTATTACGCCTTTCAGCATATAGGTCATTACATACGCGGTTTGCGCATCCATGGCCTGCACAACTTTTGGGGTATGGGTATAAATAACATTGCCATTTTTGTCTTCTATACGCATAATAAAGGTAGGCTCGGTCCATGTGCCGTGGTTGGCAAATACCGAATACGCGCCCGTCATGTCAAATACCGAGGCATCAAATACCCCAAGGCATAAAGATGGGTAAGGCAGCACATCATCACTGGTGATCCCCATTTTTTTTATGAGTTCCATAACCGGTGTTGGCTTTACCTCGTTCATTATATATGCTGCTACATAGTTTTGCGAATAAGCGAGGGCAGTCATCAAAGTTATCGCACCGGGTTTATAATCCGACATCGATTGTCCCGGGGTCCACGGCCCAGAGCCGTATCCTGTTATTGTAACCGGCACATTATCAACTTCCATACAAGGCGAGAAACCGTTCTCAATGGCAACCGAGTAGGTAAATGGCTTTGCCGTTGAACCCACCTGCCGGGTGCCTTGTTTTACCTGGTCATATTTAAAGTGCTCATAATTTATACCTCCTACCCATGCTTTTATGTACCCGGTTGTAGGGTCCATACTCATCATGGAATTACGGAGCATCATTTTAGTGTACACCATTGAATCTATAGGTTTCATAACCGTATCAACATATCCCCGCCAGGTAAAAAGTTCCAGACTGTCGGGCGTGTTAAAAATCTCCCGTATTTCATCATCTGATTTTCCTTCTTCTTTCAATTCCTTATAACGGTCTGACCGGTACATGCCTGCATCAAGCAGTAGTTTAAAGTTTTTAATATTCTTCCAGCGGCTTACCCCACTCCATTGCTCATTAAACTGCGCCTGCAGGGTGGGCATATATTCGCGTTGTGCCTCTTCCGCATATTGCTGCATGGTAGCGTCGATGGTTGTATATATTTTTAAGCCGTCGCGGTCAAGGTCATAAGGCGTGCCATCGGATTTAACGATATTCTGATCCTTAAATATTTTTTGAATTTCCTGTTTAAGCACCGCCCTGAAATACGGGGCAGGGCCATCATTGTGATCCATTGGTTTAAAGTCGAGGTTTAAAGGTTTTTTCTTCAGTTCTTCCAGCTGTCCGTCGCTTAAAAATCCTTGTTTGGTCATTAGTCCCAATACGAGGTTACGCCTGTTTAATACCCTGTCGGGATGCCTGATTGGTGAATAATACCCGGTGCTCCTAAGCATCCCAACTAACACTGCAGCCTGGTCGGGTGTCAGCTTATCAGGCGTAACGTTAAAATAGGTGTGTGCGGCAGATTTAATGCCAAAAGTATTATACGCCCCGAAATCCACGGTATTCAAATACATGGTTACGATCTCTTGTTTGGTATATCGCCGTTCTAACTGTACGGCAATTATCCATTCTTTCAATTTTTGGGTTAAACGAACAAATGGATTGTGGGCCCTTTGTCCCGAAAAAAGGTTTTCGGCTAATTGCTGGGTTATGGTACTGCCCCCCTGCCTGCTACCTACCAGGTTATATAAAAGTATGGTGAACGAACGTTTAAAGTCGATGCCCGAATGTTCGTAAAAACGGGTATCTTCAGTAGCTATAAGTGCATTTACGATGTTTGGCGATAACTGGGAATAAGTAACGCTCGACCGGTTTTGCACGTAATAAGTGCCTAAAACCACTTTATCTGATGAAATCACTTCAGATGCCTGGTTGCTTTTGGGATTTTCCAGTTCGCGGAATGATGGCAGGGGCCCAAATAAGCCGAAATAGGTTACAATTAGCAGTAATACAAAAAATGCTACGCAACCAATAACAGTCCGCCATATATACCAGTTATATCTTGCTGTATCGGGCTGGCTATTTTTTTTTATGATCATTTCAGTAATTATTTTGGTAATAGTATATGTAACTATCCAACGTTTTTTTGTCGGCTAATTTATCCAGATTTTCCTTTGTTATGATAAAAAGACTGTATTTATCCGTTGGTACCTTCATAATATCGGGCAGCATCGGAATAATTTGCCGCGCGTAATCTTTTACATCTTTAAGCGTAGGGAACCGCCCGACATAAATCAATTGGTTATCAGCCTCAACAGGCATCAACTGGTGCTTAATACCTTTGCCCTGGTAGTTAGCCCGGTTAAACTGCCCTACCCCAAAACGCGAGGATGATAAATTAGTTGTGCCGGTGCTTACATTTATCACAAAGTAATAATTGGCGCTGTCGCGCATCGAAAACATAAGGGATACAACAGGGCGCTTAATTACCGCTTGTCCGGGCTGCGGTGCATTTGACGGCTGAACAGGTTGAGGGGTTACAATCACTTGTTTATTATCCGGCGCTTTTACAATTGGTTGCGATGAAGTTATTAGTCCTTGTTTTACAGGATGCCTGTAGAATGCCTTTTCCTTCAGGTCAGGCGTCAGGGTAAATGGTATTTCATGCGGGTCATCGTCTGCCAATACAACATCCCTGGCCATCAATCCGGCCTGGTTAGTATTAATATAGGTTAGGTGTTGTGTAATCAGGGGGCTTATTAACCTGTCGTTCGGAAATTTTTTCAAAATGCTTTTTAAACTATCGGTAAAGGGGCCAACTTTTTCAAAATGCCCGGCAGCAATTGTTTGCAGGTAATACAACTGGGCCGTTAATTTACCAACGGGATATAGTTTTAATAACCCGGGCACACGGGCAATAACCTCTTTATATTGTTTATGGGCATACAAATCAAAAACAACATTATTCGCCTGGGTAAATTCCGCATCGGCATCTTCCAGTTTCCTTGCGTATTCCGGGTCTGCTATTATTTTGGCAAATGGGGTACCGGCATAATCTTTCAGCAGTATGTTTTTATATTTCTCAGATTTTGCTGCATCCAAATCGCTATAAAGCCTGTACAAGTTATAATATACAGCCGCATTATTAGGGTTGCCTGGGAAACGGCGCATAAGCAATTCATAAGTGGCGATAGCTTCCTTTTTATCGTCCAGAATATCCCTGTAATAATTTCCGATATCAACATACGCATTATAAACGCGGAGATTGGATCGGGCAAGCAGGTCGGGGGTAATCGGGAGGTCCTGTATCAGTTGCTTCCGGTACACCCCGGCTGTAATGGCGGTTTTACTGTTTTGCGGCTGGTTTACCGGGCCATCGGGATCACCGCCGGGTGTTGAAACATCGGCGTTAACGGGGTTAGCCTGGTTAGCGCTTATATCACTGCTGGGCCGATTGCTCAGGCGCCAGTTATCTTCCAATTTGCGGTTACCCCACTTTAGTTTAAAATCGGTAAGGCCCTGGCCAACAGTAGTTGGGTTATCAAAATAAAAAGAGCCGCCGCTAAATGAGCTCGCCTGCAGCGCGCTGTTATTGCCTGATGCATTGCCTGCTGTGGCATTTGCAGCAGCCTGCTGCTCTAAAATTTCATCGCTAACCATTTTATCTATCAGGGCCGAACGCGTTTTTTCGTCCATCCTTGCTAAAGCCTGTAAAGTATCTTCCCGGGCAATGATCTGCAGGCGGTCGGCAAGTAAAGCGAGATTATTGCCTTTTTTTTGTATTGAAACGTAACCGGGATAATTGGTGGGCAGCGTGGTTAACGTGCTGTCATAATATTTTTTGGCGCTTAAATAGTCAGCCTTATTACTAAAGTAAATCCCGGCAAGGCGCAAATACGACAAGCCTTTTTGATTTTGATTTTTTATACTGGCCCTCACAGAAAGCTTGTAGTACCTTATTGCTTCATCAACGTTTTTATCGGCCATATAAATTTGAGCGGCCTGGTAATATACCTGGTCTTTAAACTCATTATTGTTGGGGTTTTTCAATAAGGATAGCAGCTTGTCGATCCTGTTTATTTTAACGCCGTTCCGGGTATCCTGAATGCTGATGAGGTTTAAGCTGGCATTAAAAGCCATCTCGAATAAAACATTACTTTTAGCAATCCGGCTATAGTTTTTCGATGCTTCGCCCGGTTTATTATTAAGCTCCTGCAACTGGGCCAAAATAAAAGTCCAGCGCAGCCCCTGGGCTTTATCCCTGCAATAGTTTACCGCTTGCGCGGCCATTTCTTCGCCATCGGCATAATCCTGCACATCAATATAATATTGCAATTTGGTGGCGTAAATATCAGCAAAAACCTTTTTTTTGGGATTGATGGTTTTAATAGCGCTATCAATAACCGGTTTTGCGTCGGGCAACTGGTTTAAATACATTAATGTGCGTGCTTTCCAAAGCAGGGCCTCGCGAAAAAGATCTTTGCTTTTTG
>DATCES010000074.1:0-4476 GCA_036509935.1 Mucilaginibacter sp. | reverse complement strand
TTTTTAAAAAACATATAATTCATCTTATGAAAAAGATAAATAGCGCCAGGCAGTTATTTATTACGATAAATGCCGGTTTAACCAACCGGCATTAGTATCGCTTCCTGTGGTTGTTTCATCAACTCTATATCTGGTTTTGAGACATCGGTAATAATAACTTTCCCCCGGTTTTTCCTTAATATCCTGTTAAAAAGTGAAATTTCACGCTCGAACAAAAACCTGAAAAATAATTTTGTCCATGATTTATGATAGTACAGGGAGTCGTAATATTCGGCGGCTGTTTTCCTTACCTGCGGGAGCTTGTTCCACGGAACGGAAGGAAAATCGTGATGTTCATTATGAAAGCCAACATTAAAAGCAGTAATGTTCAGCGGGCCGTAATAGCTGTAAGTTTCTTGTTGGCTGTCAAAGGTTAAATAATGTTCCTGTACCCATCGCGCGCCTACCGGGTGCAAGCCTATGGAGAACCAGAAGCTGATAAATAAAAATGCAACTGCATGCCAGCCAAAAAAATGCCATAAAGCGGCGGTAAACACAATTTGAACAACGATGTTCGTTAACATCCACCTGTCAAAAAAGTCGATCTCTTTCAATCTTGACACCCGTGTACCCTGGAACAAAGGAAAAAATAAAAGCCATAGTGTTTTACCTAAAAACGAGTTATTTATCAGCTTTGCTTCCCATTTATTTGGCAGGTCGGCATCAAGCTCGTAGATGCCCTGGAAGGAATGATGTTTAAGATGATATTTTTCGAACGAAATAGCGCCGGGCATAATATGCGGAAGATTGGCAAACATTGATGCCCAGCGATTTGCATTGTGGCTTTTAAACAATAACTGGTGGGTACACTCATGTATCATTACAAATAAAGCGTGATTTGCAAAAGCCCCATAAAGGTAGGCAACGCCGAAAATAACCCACCATGACTGATCCCTGACCAGCCAGGCAATTGCTACCATTGATACCACTAAAAACAGGATGGCGAACATGGTAAGCGGATTTTTCCCTATAAGCCTGCGTAAATGCGGAAACTGGTTTAAAATTTTCTTTGTCCGGATACGGTGCGGTTCGGACTCTTCCGAATAAACAAAATCGGTTCTCTTAATCATTATAATATAGGGGGCATTGATGGTAAATATAAGAATATGTACTTAAAAGATAATTTTTATAATAAAATTTAATCTTACATTTCCTTCAATTCCTTCGGCCCTTGTTATCAAAACGAAATAAATGGCTAAATGTTTCCGGCTTATAAATTTTCTTGTAGCTTGTACACCAGCACTTTAAATGTGTTTGGCAGTACTTTGCGGGTACCTGGTTCAAATTCGGCTGCGCTTAAATATATTTTGTGCGTTTTTGTATCCAAAGCCATCGTTTTAGCACGTACCGGTGTTGTTAAAGTTTGTATTACACTATACTCGTTGGCCGATTGCTGTTTAATAATGGTTGTTGTACCATCGCCGCATGAGCAAAATATGAGTTTGGTTTCCGGGTCATAGGCAACCGCGTCAACACCGGCGCCGATAGGCAATGTAGTAATAACTTTGCCTGTGCCTGCATCAACAACGCTCATCCCCTTGTTTTGGCGGCAGACGCTGAAAATACGATGGTGCGCACCATCTAAAGCCACGCCGGTTGGGCCGCCGCATGGCGCTAAGGGATAATTCATAATAACTTTTAACGTTTTGGTATCAATAACATTCAGGCTGTTTTTGTCTTCCAGGTTGTTATATATTTTCCCTTTTCCGTCTGCCACAGCAAATTCAGGGGCGCCGCCCAGGTCAACTGTTCCAACCTGTTTAAGGGTATTCGGATCAATAACTGATGAGTTATTGCTATCGCCGTTAAAGCAGAAAACGCGGTCTGAGAAAGGGTCGTATATTATACCATCCGGGCCTTTTGCGTCAACAGGTATGGTCGCAATGGTTTTGAGGGTTGTCAGATCAAAGGCCACTACTGCATCTGCCCGCCCATCGCTGATAAATCCCCGGTTACTTTTATTGGCGATGGCGATGCCATGAATGCCTTTCAGATCACTTATTACGCCCACGGGCTGCTCCGTATTCAGATCGATAACATTTACCGAATTGCCATGTGATACATATAAACGGCGGTTTACTTTATCAATTGAAAGGTAATCGTATCCGGCATCGCCTGGCAAGGCGATGATTTTATCCTGTACGTAAGTTTGTGCATGAATTACATTTGAAACGGCGCTAAATAATAGCAAGGCTGCAATGCCCGAAATAATCTTTTTCATGGTTTTAATATTGGTTTGTTTAAATGCTAAATGTGCGGTGTAATTCTGTAGAAAGGTTGTATTTATGTATTGGCGGCTGGTATTTGATTTATTGACCTGAAATTAAAATTGCGGTATAAAATGCGCATCATACTTGGTAAAACCACCAGCAATAATGGCAGCGCCACCAAAAAGCCGCCAATAACAGCTATTGCCAGCGGCTGATGTAACTGTGCGCCGGCGCCTATGCCTAAAGCCAACGGCGTTAAGGCTATAATTGCCCCCAGGGCAGTCATTAGTTTTGGCCGTAAACGGGTGGAAATAGAAAATACAATGGCTTCATCAATGCTGTTTTCCATGTCGTTATTTTGATTTTCAATTGCCCTTTGCTTAAATTGCAAAAAGGTAAATATGGCATTTTCGCCAATTATGCCCACTATCATAATAAGGCCAGTGTAACTGCCGACATTTAATGGCGTTTTGGTGATAAATAGCGCCAGCATGCTGCCTGATATACCTAAAACCGCTATAATTAAAATTAAAAAGGCTATCCTGAATTGTTTGAACAGGAACAGGATTACGCAAAACACCAATAAACTGGAGGTAATAAGGATAATGAGCAGTTCCTTAAATGATTGCTGCTGTTGGGCGTAAGCGCCGCCATATTCAATATTATAGCCTTGCGGGAGGCTGACTTTTTGCGCTATATTTTTTTGGATTGCAGTCATTACGGTTCCCAGGTCGCTGTTTTCTAACCTGGCGCTTACCACGCCCATCGACTGCAGGTTTTCGCGGTTAATTTCAGCCTCGCCGGTTTTTAATTGTATTGATGCCAGTTCGCTGATGGGGACAAGTTTGCCGCTGGGAACAAATACGGTTTGGTTTTCGATGGCTTTAACATTTAAGCTGCGGTTACCCGGATAAACCATACGAATGGGCGAAAGCTGTTCGGGCTCGAGTATATTGCCTATAACATTGCCTTCGAGGGCGGTTTGTAACTGAAACTGGAGGCTGGCGGGCGTAATATTATATTGGGCAAGTTTGCTGTAATCAGGATCGATACTAACCGATGGCCCGGCAATAACTATACCGTCAAAAACATCGGCAGTGCCTTTAACGCCGCTAACAACGTCTGCTATTTGTTTTGAGAGGCTTTGCAATTTTTGCTGGTTTTCCCCGAATATTTTTATTTCAATAGGTTGAACCGACGTCATAAGGTCGCCAAGCATATCCGCAATTACCTGCCCTAAATCAATCCTTAAAGCAGGCTGGTTGGCGGCTATTCTCCCGCGCAGGTCGCTGATCACCTCTTCGGTTGTCTTGTCCCGCTTTTTTTTCAGTTGTATCAGGTAATCGCCGGTATTGGGTTCAGTAATAAAAAATCCCATCTGTGTGCCGGTCCTGCGCGAATAGGCTTCCACTTCAGGTTCAGCGGTAATAATTTTTTCAACCTGGCGCAGCATGCGGTCTGTTTCATCCAACGAGGTGCCGGGGGGCGAAGTATAATCCATTACTATGCTGCCTTCATCCATTTCGGGTAAAAATCCTGTTTCCAGCAATCGCGGCACTATAACAATTACAAGTATTGCCCCGGCGATTATAGCCAGGCTAACATAAGGCCTTTGAATAAACCAGTATACCCATCGTTGCTTTTTAACATGATGTATTGCTGCCTTTTTTTGTTTTTTATTGCCCGGTTTATGCTTGCTCAATAAAATATATATCACCGGCAATCCTATCCAGGTAACAAAAAACGAACATACCAGTGTCACTATCATGGTATCGGTAAGTACTTTAAAATAAGCGCCGGCAACCCCGCTCATCAGCACAAAAGGTATAAATATTACAATGGTGCTGATTGATGAGCCCACCATTGCCGGGAATAGATAGTCGATAGCGGTTTTTATCAGTTTAAGTGGGTGTTCCCCGGGATGCTCCTCGTGGGTGCGGTGTATCTGTTCAACCACAACAATAGCATCGTCAATAATTAAACCTATGGATGCCGCAATGGCGCCCAGGGTCATGATATTAAAAGTATAACCCAGGCCGTACAATACTATCATGGTAAGGCCAAGTGTTATAGGTATAGTAATAAGTATGGTGGCGCTGGCCTTTACCGAACGCAGAAAAATGACCGCAACAACAATGGCCAGCAGCAAACCTATCCACAGGCTATCGCTTACGCTTCGTATGGAGCCGTTAACAAAATCAGCCTGGATATAGTAAGGTTTAATGGT
>DATCES010000073.1:0-2194 GCA_036509935.1 Mucilaginibacter sp. | reverse complement strand
CATAATAAAATGAGTTTTGAACTATTATGTATATTTTTTTTCATTTGAGTTAGTTTAATTATTTATTATTATTGCCTGATTGGAACAGGTTTACTATAAAAAAAATCGGGTGTAAATTTTAGCATTACATAAGCCCATGTTGCTGTTTTATCAAAAGTTGCAGCTACAGCATCATTCACAGCCTGCCCTTTTGCAAAAGGCATATTATTCGTTGCTTTCATGAGTGAATAACCAAATTCAATATTGGTAAACTTGTTCATGTTATAACTTAGCTGCAGATCCGCTTCTTTACCTAAATTTCTACCTACCAGTGTACCATTAGCTTTCTTCATATCCTCATCTAAAGAGAATGAATGGAGATCGATCCCTGCCGAGAATACATTGGCCGTGTACTTGAATTTTATGTAGGGATTACTCAAACCACCTTTTGGAGATCCGGTGCCGGCATAAAAATAATCCATGTACCCCCAAAACTTATGCGGAGTACCATATAAAGGATCAAAGGAATTATTTTTACCCAGGGCAATATCAGCGGGGCTGGTACCCGAAAGCACATCGTAACCAGGAGTGACGCTAAAACGGTCTTTTTGATAAGTAGCAGCAATGGTATAATGAAAGGCGTTCATATCTTTTCCATCCCGGTCTTTGCCTGATTGACGGTAATAAGCTGCCTGGATAGCAATTTTGCCAAAGTCGGAAGCGTTGCCAAAAGTAGGGCTAACCATTACACCGTATGTATAGCGGCTGTTGGTGGAGTAATCAAAATTATCATTTGCACCGGAGGGCACAAAACGTCGTCCATAAACATAACCTGTTGCTGCACTGCCAGCTGAGTCGAGCCTGTATTTCCCAAAATTATCATTAAAGAACAAGGCTGAAACTTTAGTTTGATTAAACTTTTTACTGATATACAAACTGGTAAAAGACTTATAATCCTGTGTTGCCCCGTTGGTACCGGGTGGGTTACTATAAATAGATGTACCTGCTTTTGAGCTGTTACTTGCTGCATTGCCGCCTGCGGCCAAAGGAACAAGCCCGGCCGGAACTGGTACTATAACACCAAGGCTGTTTTTAACATAGCCCGGCAAGTTGCCTGGTATATAATCGCTGTTTGTAATGCCTGCGGCATCTGTATTCTGGTTAAATGCATAACCTAAATCAACCTGCCAGCCATGATGCATAACTTTTAGTAAAGCCATATCAAACTGACGGGCCTGTTGCAACCAATCCAGATTACCGATCAGGCGCGAATCATCATAGATCAATTCCTGGCGGCCAACCTTTAAAGAAAGCTGATCCAATAATCTGAATTTAATATTACTATCGGCTTTGTTAGCAAGCATTAGTTCGGCCCAGCCTTCGTGAAGCCCCAAACGACTGCCATCGGCCAGAGATATAGTAGATGCGTCTGCGCCCCATACCCTTATATCCTGAATACTGATCCCGAAAGTTAAAAGATCCCATTTATAACCGAAATTTAAACGGGTGCGCCGAGAAATAAAATCAGCATTTTTTGATCCTGATGATACTAAGTTTCCATAACCGTCACGATCTTCAGCACGGTCGCGTATTTGCCCTGTCAGACTGTATTGCGCCTGAACTTTTATTGACTGGAAACAGCCTAAAATTAAAAATATGGTAAAAATTAGGTGATAATGACGAACATTTTTATACATTTGATTTGGTTTTTTATTTGTTAAAGCGATAAAAACTGTTTAACCCTGTCCGGGAATGCGACCTCCCGGCAGGGCTTTTTTATGGTTATTGATGTTGGTGTTTTTCCATAGGCTGTTAATATTTACTAATTAATTACATTAATTGTTTTAATTGTCATAAATATAGTGCATTTAATATAAACAATCAATTTTTGCTGTGTATTTTAAACACTTTTATGATTTAAATTATATAAAACCCTATTTTTTATCAAATTCTCAAAAACATAAAGTTATTTTTTTAGTAAAATGTAATTTTTATAACGCATTTTTGCCAATTATTAAATTTAAAATGATATTCAATCAATTTTTATTAACAAATAGTGCCATTTTTTACAATATAAATCGTAAAAAACGATAAGTAATGAAATTTTAATGTTTAACTACCGATAATTTTATCATTTTTTGTCGATAATTAAGTAAAGCTTGTTTTTAAATAAATTTTTATCAATTTTTTTGAATAAATGAAGAAAAGCAAAAAC
>DATCES010000072.1:0-4030 GCA_036509935.1 Mucilaginibacter sp. | reverse complement strand
AAATCAGTGCAATCAGAATAATCATAATAAATCTGTGATCAAAAAATGGAATTAAGTAACATAAAACGGGTTTACCTGGTCGGAATAGGGGGCATTGGCATGAGCGGCCTGGCCCGGTATTTTCATCATTTGGGCTGCGTTGTTTGTGGTTACGATAAAACAGCTACCGACCTGACGAACGAGTTGCACAGTGAAGGGGTACCTGTTATTTTTGAAGACCGGGAAAAATGGATCCCATTAAGTTTCCGGTCGCCCGATGCAGGCACACTCATTATATATACACCGGCTGTCCCTGGCGATTCGCCGATTTTAAACTTTTTCAGGGATGGCGGCTTTGAACTTTTTAAACGTTCGCAGGTACTCGGTATCATCAGCAAAGGCATGTTTACGGTTGCCGTGGCAGGTACGCACGGCAAAACAACTACATCAACCATGATTGCCCATATCCTGAAAGAATCAGGCAGGGATTGCTCTGCCTTCCTTGGGGGTATTTCGTCAAATTATCATAGCAATGTGCTGTACGGTAAAAATAATATTGTTGTGGTTGAAGCTGATGAATACGACCGCTCCTTCCTCACGCTTTATCCTGATATTGCTATTATTACTTCAATGGATGCCGATCATTTGGATATTTATGGCGATCATAGCCATCTCACCAGTTCGTTTAAACAGTTTGCTTCACAAATAAAACCTGGAGGTAAACTTATCCACCGAAAAGGCCTGCCTTTGGAAACAGGGTTTACATATACCGTTGATGCTGATGCTGATGCTGATGCTGATGCTGATGCAAACGCTTCAAACATCCGCATTGAACACGGCGACTTTTACTTTGACTTTAAAAACAGCAATACCGAAATTACCAATATTAAAATGGGTATTGCGGGTTTGCACAATATTGAGAACGCCGTGGCTGCAATTGAAGCAACCTTGCTGTTGGATGTTAATGGTGATGCTATAAAAAGTGCATTGGGGTCATTTAAAGGCGTAAAACGGCGTTTTGAATACATCATAAAAAATGACAGACAGGTATTTATTGATGATTACGCCCATCATCCCGAAGAGTTAAAGGCTTGTATCAGATCAGTTAAAAAATTGTATCCAGGAAAAAAACTCACTGCCATTTTTCAGCCCCATTTATATACGCGTACCCGTGATTTTGCCGATGGTTTTGCCGAAGCGTTGGATTTAACGGATGAACTGATTATGCTGGATATTTACCCCGCACGCGAATTACCGCTCGCAGGGGTTAACGCGGATATGATACTCGACCGTATGAAAATGTGGAATAAACGCAGATGTGGAAAACTTGAAGCAATTGATTTAGTGAAAAATGAAAAACCAGTCTTACTTTTAACAGTAGGGGCCGGGGATATTGACCAGTTAGTTCAACCGTTAAAACACGCTTTACAAGATGTTTAAGAAACCTATATGGAAATATCTGCTTATCAGCTTTGCCTGGGCCATCAGCCTGGGCGGCCTGGTAACGCTGATGGGTTTTATTGAGCTAAAAAAATCGGAGGTTATTTGTAAAGATGTGAAAATTTACATACCCGGTAACCAGTATTTTATTGACAGGGACGAGGTTGATAATATTTTACAGGTACACACCCATGCCCTTATTGGCCGCAGGATGGAAAGTATTAACATTCACGATCTGCAAAATAAATTAAAGGCAAACCCTTTTATTGAGTTTGTAAAGGTATATGCAGATATGGATGGGGTTATAAATGTTGAGATCAGTCAGCGCCAGCCAATTTTGCGGATATTGAACCGGTTCGACCAGGATTTTTATGTTGATCAGCATGGGTTAAAGATCCCCCTGTCTGCAAACTTTACCGCAAGGGTGCTTGCGGCTAACGGGTACATTGACGAGCTTTTTGCAAACCATGTTGATACCCTGCATAACGCAATTACTATTGAATTATTTAAAACAGCAGATTATATAAGGAAAGATTCACTTTGGGGCGCGCAGATAGCGCAGCTATATGTAAATAAAGATCATGAAATTGAATTGATACCCCGCGTTGGCAACAACCGGATATTACTTGGCAATGCCGACTCATTGGATGCAAAGTTTCATAACCTGTTGGCGTTTTATAAACAAGCGCTGCCACGGATGGGCTGGGATACTTATAAAGTGATAAATATTAAATACGCAAACCAGGTGATCGGCGTAAGGAATGGGGCTATAATCAAGGATTCCCTTCAATCAAAAGCAGTAGCCGGGGATTCAACAAAATTAAAAAAGGACACATCTATAATAAAGAAATAATATGGACAAAAGCTCAACTCAGGAAAAAAGTTCGCCAATCGTGGTAGGATTGGATATCGGAACTACAAAAATATGCGCCATTGTTGGGCGCAGGAGCAAGAACGGGAAGATTGAGGTATTAGGCATCGGCAAGGCCGAGTCGGCCGGTGTAACCCGTGGCATGGTTTCAAACATTGATAAAACTGTGCAGGGTATCAGCCTGGCAGTTGATATTGCCGGCACACAATCAAATGTGGAGATCAAGGTGGTGAACGTTGGCATTGCCGGCCAGCATATTAAAAGCCTGCAGCATCGCGGGCTAATAACACGCCGGGACATCCAAACCGAAATTTCGAGGAAAGATATTGATAAGCTGGTTGAAGATATGTATAATCTGGTAATGCCGCCCGGCGAGGAGATCATCCATGTTTTGCCGCAGGAATTTACCGTAGATAATGAACCCGGGATAAAGGACCCTATTGGTATGGCCGGTGTAAGGCTCGAAGCTAATTTTCACATAATATCAGGGCAGGTTACAGCTATAAAAAACATTGTTAAGTGTGTAAACAAAACCGGTTTGGAGAGCCAGGAATTGATACTTGAACCGCTGGCATCGTCCGAATCTGTTTTAAGCGATGAAGAAAAAGAAGCTGGGGTGGTTTTAGTGGATATAGGCGGCGGAACAACCGATGTAGCCATTTTTCATGAAGGCATAATCAGGCATACTGCGGTTATCCCTTTTGGAGGGAACAGCGTTACCGAAGATATACGCGAAGGTTGTTCAGTAATGCGAAACATAGCCGAACAGTTAAAAATACGGTTCGGATCGGCGCTGGCCGAAGAAAACAAAGAAAATGAGATTGTTTGCGTACCAGGCCTGCGTGGCCGCGAACCTAAAGAAATATCGGTAAAAAACCTGGCGTTTGTTATACAGGCGCGTATGGAAGAAATAGTGGAACACGTGTATTACGAAATCAAATCATCAGGGTACGAGAAAAAGCTTATCGGGGGGATCGTGATCACCGGTGGCGGGGCGCAGTTAAAGCACTTATCGCAATTGGTTGAATATGTAACCGGCCTTGATTGCCGCGTTGGCTATCCGAACGAGCACCTGGCGAAAAATGATGTGCTCCCAAAAAATGTTTACGAAGAACTGCAAAGCCCTGCTTTTGCTACCGGTATTGGCTTATTGATAAAGGGCATCCAGAAAATGGAATACCAGGATGCGGGACAGGCGCCGTCTACAGATGTAAAAGTAGCAAAAACCAAACTTGCCGGTGATAAGAAGCTTGGTTTATTAAGTAAATTATTAGACAGCGGGAAGAAATTTATGAAGGATGATATCCCGGATGAGGATTTTTTGAAGTAATTATTCACAATCCCCAATCTTTCCACATATTCACAAATGTGGATAAAGGTTGTGGAAAAAGCGTTACTATTACATTAGAGAAATTTTGCAATTCGTCAATTATACATAAAGAAAAACAAGGATTATGCATTTTGAGATGTTAAAAGAAAAATCGTCGATCATCAAGGTAATTGGTGTTGGCGGCGGCGGGGGAAACGCAGTAAACCACATGTACAGGCAAGGCATTACCGGTGTTGATTTTATTATTTGCAACACTGATGCCCAGGCTTTGGAATTAAGCCCTATCCCCAACAAGGTACAGCTTGGTGCAAGCCTTACCGAAGGAATGGGTGCGGGTTCAATCCCGGAAGTCGGCAAAAATTCGGCTATTGAAAATATTGAGGATATAAAACAAATGCTTGGGTCAAATA
>DATCES010000071.1:0-2858 GCA_036509935.1 Mucilaginibacter sp. | reverse complement strand
TCAAATACCTTTTCGGTTTTGCTATAAGTTTTTACCATTGCCTTTAATGCTGCCGATGAATTATAAATGCTCAGGGCATCACGCAGGGGGCCCGCCATAAGGTTTGGCATGTCCTGGCCCACAATGGTGATCACTTGCTTTGCGGAACTGCATGCAACACAAAACAATACCTGCTCAATGGCGTATGTTTTGCCCGAGCTTGTGCCGCCCTGGTTAATAACTATGTGGCCCATACTCATATAGTTTTGCCTGAATAGGACAGAGCCTGCTAACCCATTCGGGTTTACAGGCGGCTTTTCGGTGTTTTTCATTTTTTTAACTAATCTCCTCTTATGGTCAACAAAAAAATATGGGCGCAATGGCTAAAACAAATGGTACAATTATCATGGTAAAGATTGCAACCAAACAAAACCCGGATTTGTGTTATAATGGGGCGCTGATAAACCCGTTCACCCAAACACACTTTACCTGCACAGATTTTGTTGAATTTTATGGCGATGGTACAGGATATTTTTCAAAAGCCTCCTCAACAGGGATCGGCATGGCTGAATTCAAATATACCCTTAGCGGAACAGCTTTGATTCAATATACCGCCAATAATACAGTTGTTACGCCCCTAACCATCAAGGCGCGATTGACCAGGTGATAAATGAGGGTACTTTTACCAGGTGAAGCTGCTTATAAAATTACTTCTTTCTCGCAATTTACTGGTTTGGGGCCTGTTTCAACAAGCTTAACAAGCAAAGTTTGCCCGTTGCCGGCCCGGTCGGCTTTTTTACCTGTTTTATTGTTCCGTCCCATGCTTTTAAGGGCAAATATGGCGCCGGTTGGTGATTGCTGAAGCAGTTTTTTTTCGTACAATGCCTCAATACGCAAGCAGCAGCGTTTCAGGAGGTGCGCAAATTTTCCTTTCCTTTCATAATCATCAAATGCCTGGCGGCTGTTAAAGCCCAGGAAGAAAGCCAGGCCGGCAATAGTTGGGGGCCCTGGCTCGCGGTCGCAAATCTTTTGCTTCGCCCTGGCTTCCCCTTTTTGACGTTTAGCTGCAATATGTACCCCTTCGGGGGTTTCCGCTTCATCGTGAAATTCCCCTTCAGTATAATCGAAGTAGGCATCAATACGTTCGGCAAGTTTAGCGGCAGTTAAAAAAGAAGGTGTCAGCATTTTAATTATGATTGATATGCCAATTAGCATAATACAGATGTAAAGGTACGGAATATTTATTATTAAATGCAAATAATTTTAGCAAAAAGTTAAAATTTTATAATAGTTTTAATGCAATTAAACCATTACCCATCCCGGCAATCAAACTAATTGGTTAAATAAATGTTAAAATGTTAATTAAATTACAATTTAACACAACCTTTATGGGTTTATATTCGTTTATAATTTAGTAGTTTTAACTAATAAATAAATATGCGCAACAGAAGGTTTACTAACCTGCTAATTTTCTTTGCAATTTCTTTACCGGCACTAATTACATCGTGCCAGAAGGATTCCGCTGTGAATGAATCTGCTGCGTCAAAAACTACTATTGCAGCCGATGGCTCTGTATTTTCATCCCCGGGCAATTTCCTGGCAGTATCAGGTACTTTAAAAATTAAATATAACGATTCAACCTATACCTTTGATGCCGCCAGGGATTCTATCGCTTTTATTAGCGTCCGTGTTGATGATAATACCAGGTACTTTGGCATTACGGCAATTAACAAAGAACATAACATGAGTTTTGGTATCAGCTCGGCCGGTTTTGTTTATAGTAATATTAACAGGAGCATTGCCGGTGGCCAGTTTCTGTTAAGCGATAATGATAAAAAACCCGCCCAGCAACTTTCCTTAAGCAAATATTCCGGGCAAAAGGACTTTGGGAATATCAACATCATCCAATACAACCAGGGCAACGAGCTTGCCAAAGGAACTTTCTATACTTTTTTGGCTAAAGATGATAAAGCCAATTCGCCATACTACAAAGTTGAAGGGGCGTTTGACCTGCAACTAAAGTAGCCGCTTTCCAGGAATCGTATCAATTATCGTTTTCTCAACAAATGCTTCATTCCAAACACTAACCCGCTGTTGAGGAGCAACGGGCCACGTGCCTTACCAGGTTGGTTTTCTATTGACCTTGATGCAAGCAGCCCTGCTTTGCAGATCGGAATTCCGGATACCGATAGTGATGTACTTATTGAATTAAAAAGCGCCAGCAAAACAATTTCTTATCCTTTATGTTAAAATTTATAGTAAATCAATAATGCACTTTTTTCACCTTTAATAATTATTCAACAAAATGAAAAAAATTATTTACTTTTCCCTTTTTACACTGATTGCCGTTTTTACTTTCACATGTAAAAAGAACAACTCTCACGTTGTAAAATATACTATACAGGGTACAGCTAAATCAAATGTTACCTATACCGATCAAAATGGGGACATTCAAACGGTGACTAGTGCTGACGCAAGCTGGACTACAAGTTTTGCTTCAACGGATCATGGATTAGTTCTTAAATTAACTGTAACAAGTATTGACGGCAGCAACGTAGGCGGCAAGATATTCATTGATGGAAATCAAACTGCGCAAAGCAACGGAAACGTAAGCACCATAGCTATTTCGGCAGCACTTCCGTAGGGGTACTTCAATCCTCTTTAAAAACAAAAAAGAGACTTTCTCAAAAAGATCGTCTCTTTTTTGTTTTGCGTATTGTATTTTGGAGTTGACTATCCAAACATAATAAAAACCTTTCGCCTTTCGCCTGTCACCTTTCACCTTTCGCCTTTCACCTTTCACCTTTCACCTTTCACCTTTCACCTTTCACCTGAAATAATGCGCTATATTTTTCCTACCTTTGCATAAATTTTAAAAC
>DATCES010000070.1:0-4631 GCA_036509935.1 Mucilaginibacter sp. | reverse complement strand
GGCGGCGATTACCGCAACCAGGTTTGGCAAATTGGTTTAGGCTTTAAGTTTGAGTAAAATTTATTGAATCATCCTAATAATAGGACCGATTTAAGATAGTCTCAGTTACTCACGTAACCGGGACTTTTTTTATACCCATTCACGCGTTTTCATTGGGAATACATTAACTAACAATTTTATCAGTAATTTAGCCAACTATTTTTTTTATGCCTGAAAATATTTATTTATTTGAAACAAGAATTGTCAATTACCTAAAGCCATATCTTAATAAAGCAAAGTCGTTAGGGTTTAAAGTTACAATAACAAACAATTCACATCTTGAAAACAATAAGCTTTTCAAAGAATTTATAAGCGTATACAAGCACTACAGTGTTAATAGTCCCGAATTTGAGATCGCTTGTTTTGCAAGATATTTTGCAATAGCGTCAATTCTAAAAAATGACGATCCATTTATTCTTACTGATACAGATGTATTTATAACTAATTCATTCAGGGATTTTCAGGGATATGATTTTAAAGGGATATTTGTTGGGAGTGAAGGATTTGACGAGTCCGGATCTCAGGGACAAGTATCTCCGCATTGTACAATATGGAATAGAAGCCTGCTTTTCAATTTTATCAATTTTACTATTGATACTTACAAAAAGAATTATGAAAATGATTTTTTGGAAAGTTATTATCAATCTCAAACAGCAAAGTACACTTACACTGCTGTATCTGATATGAACCTTATTTATCTATGGATAAAGGAGAATAAAGTGCCTTATATCAATTCAAATTCGACAAAGTTTGAATTTGGTATCGATCATAATATTTCATCGCTTATGTGCGAGAATGGCACTTTTAAATCTTTTGCCAATAGAAAATATTTAAAGATTACAGATGATCAGTATATTAGTTTTTTAGCGTCAGGGCAAAAACAGACAATGGCATTATTGCATTTTCAAGGTGCATACAAAGCAATATTAAAGGATTTTTATTTAGGTAAATATGCAAAGTTTATTTTTTTTACATTGAAAAATAATTATAAATATAATCGCACATTATTCGGAAGTAAAAATCTATAAAGCATAAAAATTGCTACCATTCCATACTGCAAAGTTGTTTAGCCAGGAAATGAATTAATGAATAATATATTTTAAAAAAAGTACTTTATTTAAGATATGAAAAGTAAAATCACAGGTGGGGACACATCATTATTGTTTACCAAAAAAATTCTGAATAAATATGATGTTAAGTATTACAGATGCAACGAAACCGGATTTATACAAACAGAAGAACCCTATTGGCTGGATGAAGCTTACTCATCAGTTATAACTAAGCTGGATGTTGGCTTAGCTTATCGTAATATTGATTTATCAGGTAGGGTAAGCAAGCTTTTAGCAACTAAGTTTATGTATAAGGGTATTTTTCTTGATTATGCCGGAGGCTATGGTTTATTTACGCGTTTAATGCGTGACAAAGGTTTTAATTTTTATAACACCGATAAATATTGCCAAAATTTATTTGCGGAACATTTCGACCTGACTGACTTGCCACCCGATACCACCTTTGAACTGGTAAGCGCATTTGAAGTATTTGAGCATTTACCCAACCCTATTGAAGAAATAAAAAACATCCTTGAACTTTCTGACAACCTCCTTTTTTCAACTGAATTGCAACCTGTGAAATTAGCTGACACTGACAGTTGGTGGTACATATCGCAGGAAACAGGGCAGCATATTGCTTTTTATAATGTCGGATCTTTGACCTATATCGCTAAACATTTAGGGTATAATTTTTATACTGACGGAAAATTCCTGCACTTGTTTACCAGGCAGTTATTTAACAAGAATATTTTAAAGCCGGTACGGGATAATTTTTTACTTAGAAAAACTAAAAAGATCGTAAAAAAAATAGATGAAATAAAATATGGAAAAATGGAAAGTTTATTGATGACCGACTGGCAGAATATTAAAGACAAATTAAATAAACAGTGATTTGAACCATTTTTTAACCTTTTTACCCAACAAATTTTGCTTCCGCCTAATTTCAGCAATGTTAAAATTATGATTTATGACAAAAACATCAGCCTGCTTTTGGGATAAAAAATATACAGGATCAGTTATTTCATCAATTTCGGTTACAGGTAAGTTAGCATATATGCTATTTAAATCAATTGTATTTACGGCATTTGCCCCAAATCCAATATTTGAGATCAAATTATCATTTGGGATAATGGTAAGCCCATTATTAAAAAAATTGGCAAAATCAAGCTGATAACCCCATGCGTTAATTTTTCCTGCTTTTACTTCATCAAAAATATGCGCCCAGCACTCAACCACTAAATGATCTTCAAAAATATTACGCAATTGCTTTCTAACTTCAGCATTATCATATTTGCTAAGGTGCTTATCATAGTCGTTCCAAACTCTTTTCCAACTTGCCCAGCCCCAAACATGGGTCATGTTTGAAAAATAGTAAGTACTGTCGCCCCATTTTCTCCCCTGCTGCAGGTTGCAACCGGTTATATGCCTTATCCTTGTATCGTATCGGTATTTTTCCAGGAGGGTATCACAAAATTTAAAAAAACTGTTAGCAGGCAAGCAATCGTCTTCTAATATGATGCCTTCGTCTTCGTGGCTAAAGAACCAGGCAGCCGCAGAAGATACACCTTCTTTGCAGCCGGAATTTTCAGTTTTAAAAAGTGTTTTTAATTTACAATCCCAGTCAATTGTACTAACAACGGCCTTTGCCTGTTCACACAATAAAACATCATCCGGAAAATCCTGCCTGGGGCCATCAGCAGCAATATATAAGCGTTTGGGCTTAGCCGCCCTTATTTGAGCGAAAACCCGGCTGGTGGTATCGGGCCTGTTAAATATAACAAATAATACCGCTGATTTTGTTTGATAAAGAGCTTTGTCAATTTGGTGCATATTACAAAGTTTATTCTTGAAAACGCTAAATTCAATATAAAATTGATAAGCAAACGTTTAGCCTGTTGCTATCTCGTTGTACAGTTTTAAGGTCTTTTCGGCCTGTTCTTCAATAGGGAACAGCTTTAATCGCTCAAAACCTTTTTGCATGTAGTTTGTACGTGCGTTAGTGTCGTTTAAAACGGAGTTCATCGCATCATAAATGCTTCCTGTTTCATACGGGTTAAAATATGCGATGGCATCGCCCCCAATTTCGGGGATACAACTGGTATTACTCGCCGCTATAGGGCACCCTGCTTTAAAAGCTTCCAGCAAAGGATAACCAAAGCCCTCATAAAGTGAAGGGAAAACAAATAAACTGGCTTTTTGATATAAATAGTTCAGTTGAGTATCAGAAACATCCATCTGGATACAATTGTCCGCAATTTTTAATCGTTGAATAGCCAACACATCAGCAACGCAGAAGGAGCCACCGCCAACACAAACAACATGCAAATCATTAAATTTATGTATGAGTTCGGCGGCGGCTTTAATAAATCTGAAAAAGTTTTTGTAACTGCTGCGTAAACCAACAAACAAGATATAGTTTTCAGGTAATCCAGCAATAGGTTCGGCAATAAGTTCGTGGTTTAAGTTTATACCGTGATAGATAACCTTAATCTTTTCAGGCGGTATATTCAATATATTAATCAGGTCATTCCGTGTCGATTCGGATATTGCAATCAGGGCTGCCGCACCTTCGCAGGTGATTTTTTTATTATAGGGTACGCGGTCTCCCGGTTCGAAGTATTCAGGCAATACCTCATATGTCATATCATGAATGGTTAACAGATATGGCTTCCTGATCAACTTCAGGAAATAGGGATGATAATAGGTAGGATGAAATACATCAAAATTATCCTTACGGATCAAATATTTGCTATACATCTTGTTCCACTTATAAATACGCGAGGGCTTTGCATTAAAAAAAGGACGTATTAAAGAGTTTTCGAATAGCAGTTTTTCATTTTTTATATATTGGTTATTACTAATGAGTACTCCTAATTGATAACTGTAATCAGGATGATGTTTTATACTTTCAATTAAACCGGCGAAATATCTGGTAATGCCACCGAACTTTTGCAAGCTGAAATTTTGATGGTCGAAAAGTATTTTAGTCATATTACCGGATTTCAGACTGAATAATTATTGTTATGCGCCAATATCATGCAAAGTATTAAAATGATTTCGAATACAAAAATGGCCTATTCGGTCTGAAAAGCCTGCATATCCATCAGCCTTCGGTACAAACCATTATTGCCCATCAATTGTTGGTGAACGCCCTGTTCAACTATTTTGCCGTTTTCGAGCACCACAATAATATCGGCATTTTGTATGGTGCTTAGGCGGTGGGCTATAATTAACGAGGTGCGGTTTTTCATCAGGTTATTCAAGGCATCCTGCACCAGTTTTTCCGATTCGGTATCCAAAGCGGATGTAGCTTCGTCAAGGAGCATGATGGGCGGGTTATTCAATACGGCCCTGGCTATGCAAATACGCTGCCGCTGCCCGCCTGACAGCTTTGTGCCGCGGTCGCCAATATTGGTTTCATAGCCTTTATCAGTTTCTAAAATAAAATTATGGGCGTTGGCGATATGTGCAGCAGCTTCAACCTGTTCAATAGTAACACCTGTTTTACCGAAGGCAATATTGTTAAAAATTGTATCATTAAAC
>DATCES010000069.1:0-5802 GCA_036509935.1 Mucilaginibacter sp. | reverse complement strand
GGATAGTTCAGGTAATCAGACTTCCAAGAAAACCCGCTAAGCTTCAGGTTATAAAAACCCGTACCGTAAACCGACACAGGTAGTCGAGGAGAGAATCCTAAGGTGCTCGAGTGAATCATGGCTAAGGAACTCGGCAAAATGGCCCTGTAACTTCGGGAGAAGGGGCGCCCCGAGCAATCGGGGCCGCAGTGAAAAGGCCCAGGCGACTGTTTAACAAAAACACATGGCTATGCAAAATCGAAAGATGAAGTATATGGCCTGACACCTGCCCGGTGCCGGAAGGTTAAGAGGGGATGTTAGTTCGCAAGAGCAAAGCATTGAATCGAAGCCCCGGTAAACGGCGGCCGTAACTATAACGGTCCTAAGGTAGCGAAATTCCTTGTCGGGTAAGTTCCGACCTGCACGAATGGTGTAACGATCTGGGCGCTGTCTCAGCCATGAGCTCGGTGAAATTGTGGTATCGGTGAAGACGCCGGTTACCCGCAACGGGACGGAAAGACCCCATGCACCTTCACTACAACTTAACATTGAAACCGGCTACAGGATGTGTAGGATAGGTGGGAGACTGTGATCTGGGTTCGCAAGGATTCAGTTAGTCAACGTTGAAATACCACCCTTTCTGTATCTGGTTTCTAATCCGCTATTAGCGGAGACATTGTTTGGCGGGTAGTTTGACTGGGGTGGTCGCCTCCAAAAAGGTAACGGAGGCTTTCAAAGGTAAGCTCAATACGCTTGGTAACCGTATGTGGAGTGCAATAGCATAAGCTTGCTTGACTGTGAGACAGACAAGTCGATCAGGGTCGAAAGACGGATATAGTGATCCGGTGGTTCTGCATGGAAGGGCCATCGCTCAAAGGATAAAAGGTACGCTGGGGATAACAGGCTGATCTCCCCCAAGAGCTCATATCGACGGGGAGGTTTGGCACCTCGATGTCGGCTCGTCACATCCTGGGGCTGGAGAAGGTCCCAAGGGTTGAGCTGTTCGCTCATTAAAGTGGCACGCGAGCTGGGTTCAGAACGTCGCGAGACAGTTCGGTCCCTATCTGTTGTGGGCGCAGGAAGTTTGAGTGGGGCTGACCTTAGTACGAGAGGACCGGGTTGGACGAACCCCTGGTGAATCTGTTATGGCGCCAGCTGTATTGCAGAGTAGCTACGTTCGGAATAGATAAGCGCTGAAAGCATCTAAGTGCGAAACTAGCCACAAGATGAGACTTCCATTGAGGGCCGTAGCAGACTACTACGTTGATAGGTTACAGGTATAAAGGTGGTAACATCATAGCCGAGTAATACTAATCGCCCGAAGCTTTCTCATAGCAGGTAATAATAGTGGTTGATAGCGAATGGATCATAGTTCATAGTAATAGGTGCCATGAACCATGAACTATCAACCATGAACACACTGATACTGTTGTTTTCTCAACCAATTACTTCTTTCAATTATGTTTAAGTTGAAGTCCGAAAGTCCGGAAAGTCAGTAAAGACCGAAAGTAAAAACCTTTCGCCTTTAACCTTTCAGCTTTCACCTCAGCAATAAAATATCGGTTATGGTTATCACCATCAGTCAAACTAATGACTAATGACACAATGACCAATGACTAAAAGAAATTCAGGTGCCTATATCGGCGGTGTCCACCTCTTCCCATTCCGAACAGAGAAGTTAAGCCCGCCAGAGCCGATGGTACTGCAGTAAAATGTGGGAGAGTAGGTCGGTGCCAAATCTTAATGTAAAAGCCTTTGTTCTTTCGAACAAGGGCTTTTTGCGTTTTAAAACATTCCTGACAGAGAAGTACCAATAAGAAAGTGTTCCCAATTTGGTAATTTTAATAAAAATAATATCTTTAACTTTCACAATTAAAAAATGGAAAACCCACTGATTAAAGCGATAAAGACAGAAGAACAGTATAAGGCTATTTTACAGCAAATCAGAAGTCTTTGGAGTTGTGCAGAAAACAGCCCGGAAGCTGATTTATTGGAAGTGCTGAGCATTTTGGTTGATGATTACGAAAATAAACATTATCCCATTGCGCCCCCCGATCCAATTGAGGCCATCAAATACAAAATGGAAGAAAACGACTTAACCGCCAGTGACCTTATACCCTATTTCGGTAGCCGGAGCAGGGTGTCGGAAGTATTGAACAGAAAAAGGCCTTTAACTTTTTCTATGGCAAAAAAATTATTTAGAGGATTGAATATCCCGGCTGAAACATTGCTTTCATTTTAGAAAGTCAAACCCGCTCCAAAGGAGTCCTTTGGGCCAGGGCCGATGGTACTGTCCGCTAACCAGCGGATGGGAGCGTAGGTCGGTGCCAGATCTTACCTGTCCGCCCGATAACAAAAAGAATGTTCATGGTATTAACCACCAGCATCCTTTTTATAAAGGGCCATTACCAACAGCACCATGCGGTTATAGGTATCAAGGCCTTGCGGCTGGTTATTGGCTTTAAGGAATTTATCATAAAAAATACTGCTCAATATACCGGCTTTCCCCTGGTATAAAAGCCAGTAAGCGCGTTCAGCTTTAAAATCGTTATGAACAGTTACAGATATCCGGGGCTTTAATTCATTGTTTGCCGAACTATCCCGGTAACGCAGGGCATGCATAAACTCATCCACCGCAAGGTGATAGGCCGAATAACGCAGTAAACGGTCATGGGAACCAATTCCGGCAAGGAACCCCACAAAATCAGCCTCGTCCTCGGCTCCAAAACCCATCTGGTGCGACATTTCGTGGCATGCGGTTACCGGCCTTTCGAAAACGGGCATCTGGTAATTTACCTGTGCCTCGCCAGTAAACGGATTGTAATAACCCGAAGTACCAATATAGTTTAATAATGGGGTTAAAATGGAAGATTTAATATTGGGGTACCAGGTACGGAAGTTAACCGAACCGGCAGATAATTTACTTACCGCCAGTATTGCTGTTTTGTAAATAACGCTGTTGCTTTGCCGCATATCGGCAGGTGTTATGCGGGCGCGGCTGGCATTGGCGCTGTCAATAAGCATGGTGGTAACAGCTTTTAAACCGGCTGTTGTATAATTGGTGTCGCACAGCATTAGCCGTTCGCCTGCTGAGGGCCTGAAATAATTCATTCCCCAAAAAAGGTAAAAGATAAATATGGCGCTTTGTCCACCTATCAAAATTCCGAGTAAAAAAATACCTGCGGCTTTAAATTGTTTTTTTAACGCCAGTTTTATCAACCTGAATAAAGCGTAAATCAGGTAGCAAATAACCGCAACGTACAGTATATCGCCGATGCTAAAAGTGAACAGGTTAAAAACAGGATGAAGAATATGGCATAGAAACGGGTAAAACCTTTCCGAATAATATTTTTCAATTATTTTAGGATGACCAGCAAGCGCCACCAGTAAAAAAATAGCGAACGCAAGCACAATGATTGCAATGACCCTTGCTTTTCCTTTTTTGCTGATGCGGATGTTTAACATTGCCATTGCAAATATAATGCATATTGGGAGCCGGCAATATAATTCTTATTATACGCCTCCTAAAAACACTTAAAGCCCCCCGTAAACCGGGAGGCTTTAAATGTTATAACACCCCAGGGCAATTATTTAACCGTAACAGGTACTGCCAGGTTTTCCCAAAGTAACACAAACCCTTTATTAGTAATCTTAAAGGTCAGATGTTCGTTAAACCCATCTGATTTCATTGGCTTAACTGTCACTGTCAACACATCTTTTGACGGATCATCATTTGCCGATCCATCACGTTTGATACCCCATTGCCCCGTTTGCGAATTAAAAATAACTTTCCATTCATTTTCGCCGGGAATAGTGAACAAGCTGTACTTACCTGCCGGTAAAGTCTGGCCTTCTATTTTAACTTCCTTACTTGTTTCGAAGGTGGTAACGGGGTTAGCGCCTGTTCTCCAGATTTTGCCATAAGGCACCAATCCACCCCATATTTTTCGTCCATTTACTGCAGGGCTGCCGTAATTTATTTTGATCCCAGCCCCCCCTTTATCGTTCCGCTTACGCTATCACGGGGGCTGGCCGGCCCTTTACCCATTTGTGCGAAGGCAACGGATGATACTAAACAGGCGCATACAAAAAGGGATAGCGCCTTTAATTGAAATAATGTTTTCATAATATTGCTTTTTTTGGTTATAATTTATAACTATAAAGATAAACTGAATTTGGGAGTTTATTTATACGAGCAACAATATATCAGTTTCGTTACATTGTCGAATAACAATCCGTTGTTGGGTATGTTTAAAACAAATAAAACTAAACTGCCATTATAGTGTTTCTTTGGAAGAATCATATTGCAGTTAGGAATTGACCGAAAGGTTAAACAATTGTTGTGATTTGGGCCCTATGTCCACCGTGGCATGGGGTTTTTTATGAACCGTTTTTTGTTTTATTAACCCACATTTGGTTTGCAGCTATTTTTAAGTGCATAAGTTTATATTTGCCATTCATATTATTGCCTTAAAATAAACTGAAGAAGCCTGGTAAAATGAAAGATACAAATAAAATATTTTACCTTTTATTTTTCGTAATGGCCCTTGCGGTTAATTTTACCGGTATAAATATTAAGTTTTTTACTGACGATCCCGGCTTGTACGCTTCCATAGCCAAAAACTTGCTGTATAAAAAAGATTTCCTTCAGCTATTTACCTATAACCGCGACTGGCTTGATAAACCGCATTTCCCGTTTTGGGCGATATGGGCTAGTTTTAAATTGTTTGGCGTAAGCGTATGGGCTTACCGTTTGCCTGCACTGATTTTCTTTATCATAAGCCTTGTTTACACATACCTTTTTACCCGCAAATATTATGGCTGGGAAATAGCCGCTATGGCCGTTTTGATATTGATGACAGCCCAAAACATTCTGCTGTCAAACACAGATGTAAGGGCCGAAACCTACCTGATGGCGTTAATTATTGGCAGCATATACCATATTTCACTACTGGAAGAGCGCTTTGCCACTGCCGATTTATTATTGGCAGCATTGCTTACCGCCTGCGCTATAATGACCAAAGGCATATTTGTAATAACCGCAATTTATGGAAGCCTGCTTGGGCAGCTGGTGTTTCAAAAAAAACTAAGGCACTTGTTCCGGTTAAAATGGCTGATACTTTTTTTACTAACGTTTATATTTACGTTGCCCGAGTTTTATGCTTTATATATTCAGTTTGACCTGCACCCCGAAAAAACAGTTTTTGGCAGGCAACATGTTTCCGGCATAAAATGGTTTTTATGGGACAGCCAGTTTGGCCGTTTTGCGAACAACGGCCCTATCAGCCGAAAAACCCCGGGAAGTATCTTTTTTTTCCTGCATACCTTACTTTGGGCATTTGCCCCCTGGTGCTTGTTATTTTATTATGCAGTTTTTAAAAACATCAGGAATATATTAAGGAATTTACAGCTGACCGAATATTACACTTTAAGCGGAGGGTTGCTTTTATTATTGCTTTTCTCTTTGTCACGCTTTCAACTGCCGTTTTACACTAACGCGGTTTTCCCCTTGTTCGCTATTATAACAGCACCATTTTGTTGCCGGCGATTAAATAAGTTTGAAACAAAATTCAGGCTGGTTGGGCAATGGCTGTTTGTGATATTGTTACCCGTTGCGGTTGTAGCTGTAAATATTTTCTTAAAACCTGTGAACGACTTATTTTTTATTGCCGACATTGTACTGTTTGGACTTATCATCATCTTAATAATCACTAAAATAAAAGAAACCCACAAAAGGGTTTTCTTTTTGAATTGCACCGCAGCCTTATTTGCAGGGTTTTATCTTAATACGGTTTTTTATAACGAAATTGTCCCTTATAAAGG
>DATCES010000068.1:0-4271 GCA_036509935.1 Mucilaginibacter sp. | reverse complement strand
TCGGCATTGGGCCGGGTAATCCTTAATTTGTAAATGCCAAAAATTGTGAGCACATAAAATATCACCACCACAAATGAGATCATATCCAGCAAATCTCCATATTTACCGCTCAAACAAAGGATAGATGCTACCAGCGCCTGTATCCATAAACCAAAACCGGGCACGGCGAACTTGTTTAACGTGCCGGTTTTCTTAAAAAACAAACCATCCTTGGCCATGGTATAATAAACCCTGGCCCCGGCCATTATCAGCCCGTTATTACAGCCAAAAGTAGAGATCATAATCATTACGGCTATTAAGTAGGTGCCGGCATTGCCAAATATCATATGCGAGGCCGCCACGGCAACCCTGTCTTTATCAGCGGTGGCAATATCATGCATGGATAAAACGCCTGTATATACTACGTTGGCCGATATATAAATAATAGTCACTATCAGCGTGCCCAAAAAAAGGCTCAACCCTATATTGCGTTTCGGATTGTGCATTTCGCCAGCAATAAAAGTTACATTGTTCCATGAGTCGCTGCTGAAAATAGATCCGACCATCGATGCCGCTATGGCCCCGAGGGCCGCTGCAATGGTATAACTTCCAAAACTGCCGTTGGCGTTTAATTTATGCATATCCCAGGCATTGCCCCAGTTGGCATGCCATATATCGCCTTTAAGTGCGATAAAACCGAAGATGATGAGCCCAAACAAACTTAATAATTTGGTAATGGTAAAAGTGTTTTGGATGAGTTTGCCGCTTTTAATGCCTTTTGTATTAATAAAGGTGAGCAACACGATAACCACAATAGAAACGAGTTGGGCCGCGCTGATTGTAAAGCGCCATTGTCCAATCAACGCACTGAACAAAATATTATCCTCGCTAACGGCGGGTATTAAATAGGCGGTAAACTTTGAAAATGCAACGCCAACCGCTGCGATAGTTCCGGTTTGTATCACAGCGAAAAAGCTCCAGCCATATAAAAAGCCTGTTAATTTATTGTAGGCTTCCTTTAAATAAACATACTGGCCGCCCGCTTTTGGGTACATGCCGCTCAGCTCGCCATAGCTTACTGCGGCGGTAATGGTCATAAACCCGGTGATGATCCAAACAAAGATCAGCCAGCCTGCCGAACCTACGTTCCGGGTAATATCAGCGCTCACGATAAATATTCCCGAACCTATCATGGAGCCTGCAACCAGCATAGTGCCGTCCAGCAAACCGAGTTCGTGTTTCATTTTTGGTTGTCCTTGTATTGGTTCCATCTATAGTTTAAGGTTAAAGGTTCTAAACTATTCAAAAAAGTTTATAAATGACAGGCTATTGTAAAGAAATTAATTTACTAATTTGCGAAAGCCAATTATATTTGCACACTTTTTAAATTATTAACATCCGTTTGCCGGTTGGCGGGCGAAACACCCAATTTTTTCAATATGGATATATTAAACACTTACCTGATTTATTTAATACCTGTTTTCGGCATCATCGGCATAATCGCGATGGCTATCAAAGCCGCCTGGGTTACCAAACAGGAAACCGGCGATGCCGGCATGAACGAACTTGCAGGCTATATTGCGGCAGGCGCAATGGCTTTTTTAAAGGCTGAATGGAAGGTGCTGAGTTACTTTGTAGTGCTGGCAATGATCTTGCTGGCGTGGTCGGGCACCACAGTAATCACATCGAGCCCGGTAATTGCTGTTTCTTTTTTGGTAGGGGCTTTCCTTTCAGCTTTTGCGGGGTTTTTAGGGATGCGCATAGCTACAAAGGCCAATGTACGTACAACCCAGGCCGCTAAAACCAGTTTGGCCAAAGCCTTAAGGGTTTCATTTACCGGCGGTACCGTAATGGGGCTTGGTGTTGCCGGATTGGCGATTATAGGCTTAGGCTCCCTTTTTATTGTTTTTTACACCATATATGTAGTTAATACGGGTGGTGATGTAAACGGCCAAGCGATGGCAAGGGCGCTGGATGTTTTGGCCGGGTTTTCATTAGGCGCGGAATCCATCGCATTATTTGCACGTGTGGGTGGAGGTATTTATACTAAAGCCGCCGATGTAGGCGCCGACCTCGTTGGCAAGGTTGAAGCGGGTATCCCCGAAGATGATGTGCGCAATCCCGCTACTATTGCCGATAACGTAGGTGATAACGTAGGCGATGTAGCAGGTATGGGCGCTGACCTTTTTGGCTCGTACGTAGCCACTATGCTTGCCACCATGGTTTTGGGCCGCGAGATTGTATCCCATAACGATAAATTTGGCGGTATTGCCCCGGTTTTGTTGCCGATGGTAATTGCGGGCATAGGTTTGCTGTTTTCAATTGTAGGGGCATCATTTGTTAAAATAAAAAATGAAACGGATAGTGTGCAGAAAGCTTTGAACATAGGTAACTGGACTTCTATCATTTTAACCGGGATAGCCACGTATTTCGTGGTGCAATGGATGTTGCCCGCCGGGGAATTCCACATGATGCGCGATGATAACGGTGGTGTTTTGAAGGGCGGGGCCTCGCATTTTACCAAAGATGGTGTTTATATGGCCATCCTTGTGGGATTAGTTGTTGGTACGCTGATGTCAATGATCACCGAATATTACACGGCTATGGGCAAACGCCCGGTTTTAGGTATTATCCGGCAGTCATCAACCGGCCATGCAACCAATATTATTGCTGGGTTGGCCGTAGGTATGGAATCAACCGTGTTGCCTATCCTTGTTTTGGCATCCGGGATATATGGCTCTTACTATTTTGCCGGTTTATATGGCGTGTCAATAGCTGCGGCCGGTATGATGGCCACAACCGCCATGCAGTTATCGATTGACGCGTTTGGCCCTATTGCAGATAATGCAGGCGGTATTGCCGAAATGAGCCGCCTGCCTGAACAGGTAAGGCACCGCACCGATAATTTAGATGCTGTAGGCAACACTACCGCTGCAACCGGCAAGGGTTTCGCAATAGCTTCGGCTGCATTAACCTCACTGGCTTTGTTTGCCGCCTTTGTGGGCGTCGCGGGTATTGAGCATATTGATATTTACAAAGCAAATGTATTGGCCGGCTTATTTGTAGGCGGTATGATCCCTTTTATATTTTCATCATTAGCCATATCGGCAGTTGGCCGGGCGGCTATGGCCATGGTTGAAGAAGTGCGCCGCCAGTTCCGCGAAATACCGGGTATTATGGAATACACAGGCAAACCCGAATATGAAAAGTGCGTGGCCATATCCACCAAAGCTTCCATCCGCGAAATGGTTGCCCCCGGATTGATAGCCCTGCTCACACCCATCATCATTGGTTTTTCTTTCGGCCCTGAAGTTTTGGGCGGTTTATTAGCAGGTGTAACCGTATCGGGTGTATTGATGGGATTGTTCCAGAGCAATGCCGGCGGCGCGTGGGACAATGCTAAAAAATCATTCGAGAAAGGTGTGGAGATCAATGGGGAAATGTATTATAAAAAGTCAGAACCGCATAAAGCATCTGTAACAGGTGATACCGTAGGCGATCCTTTCAAAGATACTTCTGGCCCTTCAATGAATATTTTAATCAAACTGATGTCGATTGTTTCCCTCGTAATTGCACCGCATTTGAATGTGCGGGATGCAAAAACAGCTTTAATAAATCATCATCCCATACAAAAAGAGATCAGGGTGCAGGCGCAGAACAGTCCCTGGATAAATGTTGATAAGAAAGGGTGATTTTTCCGCATCCTTGTAAAATAATTGAGATAATAAAGAAGGCCCATATATAGGGGCCTTCTTTATGAAAGATTTGTTTAGTTTTTGAAACTATTACTTATTGTTTGTAAATTTGTTTATGACAGTTACGGTAAATTTGTATAGTGAGGAACAAGAAAAGGCCCTGGTCGAATTTCTGGACAGGATGCAGTATGATTATCAAAGTGATACTGATGACTTAGGCTTAACCGAACTCCAGAAGCAAGAAATACTAAAACGGGATAACGATTTTGTAAACGGCAAAACTACCGCGAGGGATTGGAACGATATTAAACGAGAGCTAAGAAGTGTATATCGTTAAATTTTTACTTGAAGCGGAGTTCGAAATCGCAGATGCTTGCCGGTGGTACGAAAAAAGCAAACCTGGTTTAGGAAAAATTTTTCTTGACGAACTTGATAATGCTGTTGATCTGATATTAAATAACCGGTAAATTTTAATTTTTAAACCTAAAAATATGTATAAATCAATCAAAGCTGCTATTGTAAAATTGTTTGCAATCAGCTTTTTTATAGCCGCCTTTTGCACAATGGCCTCTGCACAAAAGGATACCTCTTTAAAAA
>DATCES010000067.1:0-2072 GCA_036509935.1 Mucilaginibacter sp. | reverse complement strand
TAGCCCATGCCAGGCAAATTGCTAAAGAAGCCGTAAATAAATTCGGCCTGATAGTGGCTGTAGGCGGCGATGGTACAATAAATGAGGTTGCCTCCGCAATTGTAGGAACTGACACTGTTCTGGGGATCATCCCTTATGGATCGGGTAACGGCCTGTCGCGCTTCCTCGGTATTTCCATGGATGTGGAAAAAGCCCTTAAAAACCTTGGTACCGGGCCGGTAGAAGTTATTGATTCGGCGAAGCTGAACGGGCAGCCATTTTTCAACATGGCAGGCATGGGCTTTGACGCACATATCAGCGAAGTGTTCGCCAACGGTAAAAAAAGGGGCTTCCTTACTTATATTAAATCATCTTTTGAAGAAGTTTACAAATATAAACCCCAGTTATACCATCTTGAAATTGATGGGAAGGTTTATGAACGTGAAGCTTTTATGGTAAGTTTTGCAAATTCATCGCAATATGGCAATAATGCCCATATTTCGCCAAAGGCATCCGTGCAGGACGGCTTACTGGATGTTTGTGTTATAAAGCAGTTCCCCTTATGGCGGTTTGTTGAGATGGGTATACGGATGATTACAAAAACAACTGATAATACAAAGTATGTGGAGATCGTTCGTGGTAAAATCATAAAGGTAAAACGCAACAGCCCCGGGCCTGTGCATCTTGATGGGGAACCGCATATAGCAGGTACGGAGACCCTGATTGAAGTTGTCCCGCATTCATTGAAAGTAATTGTTGGGGATTCTTATAAAAAATTGTAGGGGCGCAAAGTATTGCGTCCCCGGCTTTCAGATCGTGTTATATGATTTGAATACGGAGGCGCAAAGTATTGCGCCGCTACATAATAAAAACATGATGTCAAAAAAAAAATTTATCGGAATAGTTTACTCCACCGACCCGGATTTTCAATACAATGAAACTACTGGCGGCGAAACGGCAACGTTGCCCCCCCAGCAGCAAAACCTTAAAATTTACCTCGACCGCAATGGCGGCGGGAAAGTGGTTACGCGTGTAAACGGTTTTATTGGGGACAATACCGGCCTTGAGCTTATCGGTAAAAATTTAAAATCAAAATGCGGGGTTGGCGGCTCGGTAAAAAACGGTGAAATATTAATACAGGGCGATTTCAGGGATAAAGTTTTAACGCTGCTGCAGGCCGATGGCTATAAAGCAAAAAAGGCCGGAGGGTGAGGCAATCTGTCCGAAGGACTCCTTTGGAGCAAAGTTAGCAGCAGTAGTAAGTTGTCCGAAGGACTCCTTGGTCCAAAAGGACTCTTTTGGAGGAGCAGTAGCAGTAGCAGGAAAAACATTAACCAATATGTAAATTTCAGCAGTTCAGGGATCATAAATGCAGGCCGAAATATGACTGTATCAGTTTCGTAACATAATTTTTATACGTTATTGCTTGCTAATATTAAAAAAAATAGGTTTCATTGTAAAAAATTGTTTCTGCCAGTACAATTTTTATTTTTCATCACGGTAAGTATCCACCAATATGCTAACCTGGCGAAGTTTTCATAAAAAATTATAAAGAATAATAAAAAAGTTTTTTTATTTCATTAAAATTCTATTTTTGCTATTCCCTTAATAATTAGCATTTAAACAAACAAACAAATATAAATATAAACTAAAAATTAAAAACTAAAACTAATGGCAAACGCACCAACAAAATCAACTAGTCCTGTTAAAAAAGAAAGTTCAAGCGCATCAGGCATGTTTGCAACTTTAACAATTCCAATCTGTCTCGTCGTTGCAATTATAATATTCATTTTCATTTTGGGCGATCCGAGTCATTTTGAGGGAAGTGACCCAAAGAATGGCGCCCCTCTTGATGGTAGTATTGAGGGAACAATATACAAGGGAGGCTTCCTGGTACCCCTGATCATGTCCTATGTATTGATCGTTATTGTTTTTTCTATCGAACGTTTTGTTGTTATCGGCAAGGCATCCGGAACAGGCAGTGTTGACGTATTTGTCCGGAAAGTACAAAGCGCCCTTAACGCCGGTAATATTGAAGCCGCAAGCGCCGAATGCGACAAACAAAAAGGTTCTGTTGCCAATGTTATCAAATC
>DATCES010000066.1:0-17243 GCA_036509935.1 Mucilaginibacter sp. | reverse complement strand
ATAATTTAGTCATTGTGTCATTAGTTGTTGCGTCATTTGGTTATTGGATAATCGATCATTTGAAATTCACTAATGACCAATAACCCAATGACCAATGACTAAAATATTAATGTCCGCCTGAAGCGTCAACCTGGTCTATGTCGATGCCTTGTTTCCTTAGTTCAACACCTGCTTTCCAGGCAAAAAATGCGAGATAGGCAAAGCCGAATACGGGTACTATGTATGAAAGATGTATCCCGCTTATACCTGAAAAAGAATGTTGCGTGGTATCAGCCAATATACCTTGTACCGGGGGGATAATTGAACCACCCAATATCATCATAATTAAGAAAGCTGAACCCTGGCTGGTGTATTTGCCTAAACCGGCTATGGATAATGCAAAAATAGAAGGCCACATAATTGAACAGCATAAGCCCCCGCTAATGAAGGAAAACAAAGATATATTGCCCGTAGTGATCAACCCGATTACCATTGCAATTACGCCAAGTATACCAAAAATTGATAATGTTATTACCGGTCTTTCCTGGCCAAAGACAAATCCAGCCATTAAAATGAAAATTGGGAAAACGTAGATATATAAGTTTTGAACGTTGGCGCCAGAAAGGGTATTAATAAGAAGTATAATTCCAAAGGCTATAATTGGTATAATTATATTTAATGCACTTTTTGACTCCTTTGGCAGTTTAGATACTGCAATAGCCCCAGTCCAACGGCCTATCATCAGGCTTCCCCAATATAAGGAAATAAATGGCGCAATTTGTGCAGCGCTGAATCCGCCAAATTCTGCCGTTTTAAGCAACGAACCCATGTTGCTCTGAATGGTAACCTCAACCCCTACATAAGTAAATATGGCTATCATGCCATAAATTAATTGCGGGTATTGCATAGCACCCCAACCTTCTTTTGCTTTACCGGCAAGCCTCAATGATATAATTAAAGTTATAAGGATAATAGCCAGCGATGCGTAAACATAATATGCTTTAGCCAACTGCGTATAATCACTTAATGGCCCGGCAGCCAAAACCAAACAAAAAGCAACAAATATGATAATCAATGGGACATTTGTTTTATGGCTCGCTTCAATCTTTTCATCGCTGGTTACCTTAGGCAGGTTTGAGAACCAAAAGAAGATTGCAACCGCTATATAGAGGCCTGCGAGTATAAAATACAAATTGTTAATGGCAGTTATTTTGACATCTGCAGCCGGGATTAACTTACTTGCACTGCCAAACAACACTATACTCACAATAACCGGCCCTAATAAAGTACCGAAATTGTTTACCCCTCCTGCAAGGTTTAATCTGTTTGCACCGGTTTCGGGCGTTCCAAGTGCGATAACGAACGGATTGGCCGCGGTTTGCTGTAAGGAAAATCCTAATGCGATCACAAAAAAGGCCCCTAAAATAAACCCGAATGAACCTGAATCAACAGCTGGAACCATCAAAAGCGCTCCCACAGCTGATAAAATTAACCCGTAAATAATGCCGTTTTTGTAACCCAGCTTATTCAGGATATCTACTTTTGTTATTTGTGAAGCAAAATACAACCCAAGCGAACCGATAAAGTAGCCACCATAAAAAGTAAAGTCGATTAATTGCGATTCAAACTGGGTTAAATTAAAATGCGCTTTGCAAAAAGGTATAAAAATGCCATTGGAAGCGGCTAAAAAGCCCCAAAAGAAGAATACCGTGATGATGGTGTACAGCGCGGTGCCGTAACTTTTTGAGTTTTTTTGTTCCATTGTTTAATCAGGTTTATACAGGAGTTGTATTTGAATCACTAAACATAACTATTTTTTGCAGTTCTGCTATATTTTTTAATTAATTAATCACAATTTTAAGTTTGGTTGTTTACCATTTAAAATTGCATATTCGTGCTGCCTTTTTAAACTCAAAGCGCACATAAGCTTAAATTAATGATAGAAGCTGTTATTTCGGGTATTGGATTTGGATTAGTGCTCACGTTTTTAACCGGCCCCGTATTTTTTGCATTAATAAAAACCAGTATCGAAAAAGGCTTTCATGCGGGCGCCGCATTGGCATTGGGCGTGGTTACCAGCGATTTGATATTTGTTGGTGCGATATTATTTGGTTCGCAGTACTTTGATGTTTCGGCCAACGATAAAATTCATGCAGGGATTGTGGGCAGCGCCATTTTGTTTATTATAGGCGTTTACTATATATTTAAAAAAGCCGAAACAAACTATACCGCTAAAATGATCCCTGTACCTACCCGGCTGCACAAGCTGGGATATTTTTTAAAGGGCTTTTTCATGTGCATCTTTAATCCCACTATCCTGTTTCACTGGACCATAGTTATCGGCGCGGCAAGTACTGTTTATCATGAAGGGGTGCCAAACAGGTCATTGAAGATCGGGGTTATGTTTTTAACTATCCTTGTTGTTCAGTTTGGGCTTGATGCCACCAAAGCATTTTATGCCGATAAACTGCGCGACAAAATCTCGGAAAAATTTGTGCGTCGCCTTAACGAGGTGGCAGGTATTGCACTTATTATAGCCTCGCTGGTATTATTTGATAAATTGGTAAGCCATATTGTTTTTTCGCCGCCGGGGGGATAGGGAGGCAGTAGCAGTAGCAAGTAGTAGCAGCACGAGTAGCAGCAGTTGCACAAGACAATATTTTTAAATGGAGACAACTGAATGCTGGTAATGAGGATTTTTAAACTCTGATTAATTGGTGGCTGAAAACTGCTACTGCCCAGTCCATTCACCACTCACCACTCACCACTCACTACATATATCCCCGCTGGTTCTTCCCTTCCATCCAGTTCACAAAAGCGCGGTTAACAACTTTGTTGCCGCCCGGGGTAGGATAATTGCCCGAAAAGTACCAATCGCCGGTATGGCCGGGGCAGGCTTTATGCAGGTTATCAAGCGTTTGATAAATTACTTCAACTTTGCAAGTTATTTCTTTTGGTGTGATGATCTTTGCTATGCGGTCGGATATATCCTGGTCAGTAAAAGGCTCATATATAGCCTGTACATAGTTGGTTACATCTTCTTTAGGCAATGATGCGCTGTCTTTGCATTGCTGATAAACTTTAAGGATAACATCTTCTTTGCCAGCATCCTTCAATAAACTTATTGCAGCCTCAAAAGCTACGAATTCGCCCATGCGCGACATATCAATACCATAACAATCGGGGTAGCGTATCTGCGGGGCCGAGGAAACCACCACTATTTTTTTTGGCCCCAGCCTATCCAGGATTTTCAGGATGCTTTGTTTAAGCGTTGTCCCGCGTACAATGGAATCATCCAGCACAACTAACGTGTCCGCATCTTTTTTTATCAGCCCGTAGGTAGTATCATATACGTGTGCTACCATCTCCCCGCGATCTGCGTCCTGGGTAATAAAGGTGCGCAGTTTAACATCTTTTATGGCAATTTTTTCCACCCGCGGGGCCAGGGAAAGCACCTCGGTAAGTTCCTCTTCGCTTATCTTATCCTCACGGTTCAGCAGCCTGTCGCGCTGGTATTTTTTTATATATTTATGTATCCCTTCAACCATGCCGTAAAAGGCAACTTCGGCCGTGTTGGGGATGTACGAGAAAACCGTGTTTTTTATATCATAATTAACACTTTCCAATATCTGGGGGCAAAGCAGCCTGCCCAATTGTTTACGTTCGCGGTAAATTGAAGCATCGCTCCCGCGCGAAAAATAGATCCGCTCAAACGAACAGGATTTCTTTTCCTGCGGCTCGCTGAACATATCTTCAGTAATCTTGCCGTTCTTTTTTACAATTAAAGCATGCCCCGGCCTTATTTCCCTGATGTCCTCTATCGGAATATTAAACGCCGTTTGTATAGCGGGGCGCTCTGAGGCAGCCACCACAATTTCATCGTTATAATAATAAAACGCGGGCCTTATACCCACGGGGTCGCGCATTACAAAAGCATCGCCATGTCCTAATATCCCGGCAATGGTGTAGCCGCCGTCCCAGTTTTTGGCTGATTTACGAAGGATTTTTGCAACATCCATATCATTGGCTATCAGCTTGCTTATCTCTATATTGTCGTCTAACCCCTCGCGTTTGTACTGGTCAAACAAGCCCTGGTTTTCGGTATCAATAAAGTGGCCCATCTTTTCAAGCACGGTTACAGTATCGGCTTTTTCTTTCGGGTGCTGGCCCAGGTCATAAAGCTGCTGCAGCAGTTCATCAACATTGGTCATGTTGAAATTGCCTGCTATTACCAGGTTACGGGTCATCCAGTTATTTTGCCTTAAAAAAGGGTGGCAGTTTTCAATGCTGTTTTTGCCGTGGGTGCCATAACGCAAATGGCCTAATAATACTTCGCCCACAAAGCTCACATTTGCTTTCAGCCATTCGGCATCAAGCATTTTTTCGGGGGTTTCTTTTTGTATATCGGCAAACTTTTTCTGGATATATTCAAATATATCCGCTACAGCGTTTGAGGCCATTGAACGGTGCCGGCTGATATAGCGCTTGCCCGGTTCAATATCCAGTTTAATGGTGGCAACCCCCGCGCCATCCTGGCCGCGGTTATGTTGTTTTTCCATTAAAAGGTAAAGTTTGTTGAGGCCGTACAGCGCTGTTCCGTACTTTTGCTGGTAAAATGACAGTGGCTTTAAAAGGCGGATAAATGCCACACCGCATTCATGTTTAATTTGTTCACTCATGAGTGGTAATGAGCACGCAAAGGTATAATTTTAATATCAGAAGTTTAAATTAACAATGTCATTAAATAAACTTTTTAAAACTTCGGAAGTCTGAGGGTTGGTATAAGAAATAATTGCTTAAATTTGTTATATGACAACTCAATTTATAACGAACAATAAAGGCGAAAAAACCGCTGTAATTATTCCGGTCAGCGAATATGAGGATTTGCTGCATCAGCATCATTTAAACCTGGATTTAACTGACGGGTACAAAACAATGATGGAACAGGAAAATTCGGGAAAAGGTGAATATATTTCTTTTAATTATATTAAGGAACGGTTTCAACATAAATGACTTATGAGCTTGTTTTCAGAACCGAAGCTGAAAAGGATTTAGAAGACATCCAGGATTATTATAATAAAATAGCACCCGACATTAGTTTTCTTCGATTCACCAATTGTTAATTTATGACATTTGTTGCAAATCTGACACTGTTGGGAAAATAGAAAAAAGGAATATAAGTCAATAAAAGAGGTTTTTGCTTACTCTATTTGCACCCCAATTCCGCTGTAACCACCTCATAAAAAAAATCACTCCCTATTTGAAAATTAATCTAAAACATATTCCGCCAGGGCAGCGTTTCGGCGCTACTATAATCAGGGAATTTAACCGGGCGATTTTAAAGTTATTATAATCAGGCCATTATTTGTACTTTTGATAATTAACATTATTGCGATGCAACAACGTGTAATTAATATAGATAAAGAAATAATGGGTGGTGTGCCTGTTTTTTTTGGTACCAGGGTACCTATCAAAAATTTATTTGATTATTTGGAAACAGGCGATTCAATAGAAGTTTTTTTAGAGGATTTTGAGGGTGTGACCCGTGAACAGGTTGTAAAAATACTGGAAATGTCAAAAAACCTTATTGAATCATCCACCAATATTCCCAATGAAAATTTTGCTTGATGAATGGTTACCAAAAAACTTAGAGATTAATTCATTAACGCTGCATATTACCGGTATCGGAAATTTATTTAAGTTTGGAAACAATACTTGATCTCAAACTTACGCACAATGAATTTACCACACTATAGATACTTTATAAGTGATGATTTTCAGGATTATGAATTTTATAGTGAAGGGTCTAAGGGCAGGATCAAAAAAGCAGTATTTTTTAAAAAAATTCAAGAATATCCTGTTATTTATAATATGGCCTTCGGCGATAAAGACGAAACAGGCATAGTCAATGACTTAGTAACTACCGATAACGGAGATAGGGATGTTGTGCTGGCTACTGTAGCTCATACTATTAATGACTTTTGTGATCATTATGGAGATCATTACATTTATGCAGAAGGTAGTACATCTTCACGAACAAGACTATATCAAATTAGCATTTCAAGACAATTGCATGAAATTAGCATAGATTTTGACGTGTATGGTTTAAAGTATGGTATTTTTCACAAGTTCCAGAAAAATGTAAATTACGATGCGTTTTTGGTGAAAAGAAAATAAAGCGATATATTTGATATAAATAAAGTTTGTTATGCCTGTAGTTAAAAAAGAGAGTAAAAAAAATCAGAGCAGAGGTGTTGTCAGCAACAAGGTTAGAAGCCATGCCAACGATCCCTTCTTTGTAAAAAAAGTAGCGCAGGCCAAAGAAACCTTGAGTAAAACCGACTTGTCTAACCTCCTTGATAAGTAATACTAATCGCTTGTTCGCTTTTAAAAGCAACATTGACCTGTTTATTAATTGTTATAATCTCACGCCCTTCCAACAAAAGGACTATTTTTCTTCCCAAATCCCCCCTCCAAACAACAAATAAAAAAATAATTCATTCTCTATTTGACAATTAATCCAAAAGTGCTATCTTTGCCGTCCCTTAACGGGGGATAATATGCTTTGAACGTGGCCCTACTGCTTCGATGAGCACAAAAAAATATAGAAATGTCAGGAATAATTGGTAAAAAAGTAGGTATGACCAGCATATTCGACGAAGCCGGGAAGAACATTCCCTGCACAGTGATCGAAGCTGGCCCTTGCGTGGTAACACAGATCAGGTCTGTTGAAACTGACGGTTATGCGGCAGTTCAGTTGGCTTACGGCGAGAAAAAAGAAAAGCATACCACAGCCCCTCTTAAAGGCCATTTCCAAAAGGCCGGCACTACCCCCAAACGCAGATTAGTTGAATTCAAAACTTTCGAAGATCAAAAAAGCTTAGGTGATACTATTACCGTGGATATTTTCGAGATCGGCGATTATGTTGATGTAGTGGGTACTTCAAAGGGTAAAGGTTTCCAGGGTGTGGTAAAGCGCCACGGTTTTCACGGTGTGGGTATGCAAACCCACGGCCAGCATAACCGTTTGCGTGCGCCGGGCTCATTAGGTGCGTCATCATGGCCTTCACGTGTGTTTAAAGGTATGCGCATGGCCGGTCAAACCGGGAATACCCGTATAAAAGTTCAAAACCTGCAGGTGGTTAAGGTTTATGCCGAGCAAAACCTGTTGGTAGTTAAAGGTTCCATACCAGGGGCTAAGGGTTCATTCGTAATAGTGGATAAATAAGATGGAAGTTAACGTATTAAATGTATCAGGTAAAGAAACAGGCGCTACGGTGCAGCTTTCTGATTCCATATTCGGTATCGAGCCAAACGATCACGCTATTTATTTGGATGTTAAGCAGTTCCTCGCCAACCAGCGCCAGGGTACACACAAAGCAAAACAGCGTAACGAAATTGCAGGTTCGACCCGCAAATTATATAAGCAAAAAGGTACCGGCGGCGCCCGTGCCGGCAGTGTAAAATCACCGTTATTTAATGGTGGCGGCCGCGTATTCGGCCCGCAGCCACGCGATTACAGTTTCAAATTAAATAAGAAACTGAAAGTACTGGCACGTAAGTCAGCTTTATCATATAAAGCACAGGACAGCAGCATAGTAGTTGTAGAAGATTTTACTTTTGATTCAATCAAAACAAAAAGCTATATACAGTTAACCGCAGATCTAAATGTTAGTGATGTAAAAACACTTTTAGTATTGGGGGCTGCAAACAACAACGTGTATTTATCAAGCAGGAACCTGAAGAAAACTAAAGTGATTGTGGCCGAACAGTTAAACACTTATGATGTGCTGAACGCCGGCAAGCTGATTTTAACTACAGGGGCGCTAAAAACTTTGGAGGAAGCATTAGCTAAGTAATTATGGAAATTTTAAAGAAACCCTTACTTACTGAAAAAATAACCCAGTTAACCGAGAAGCTTAACCGTTATGCTTTCAAAGTTGATCACAGGGCAAACAAAATTCAGATCAAAGGAGCCGTTGAGGCTATGTATGGTGTTAACGTTAAGGCTGTAAACACTATGAAATACGTTGGTAAACTAAAGACCCGCAATACTAAGGCAGGGGCCGTTTCCGGACGGGCAGCTACTTACAAAAAGGCGATCATTACGTTGAAAAGCGGAGAGGTAATAGATTTTTATAGCGGTATATAAATAAGAAGATGGCAGTTAAAAGATTTAAACCGGTTACGCCGGGTACCCGCTTCCGAGTTGATGTATCTAATTCAGATATTACAACAAACGTTCCTGAAAAAACGTTGGTTGTTTCGGCGAACACAAGATCAGGCGGACGTAACAACAGCGGTAAAATGACCATGCGCTATATGGGTGGTGGCCATAAACAAGCTTACAGGTTAATTGATTTCAAACGCAATAAGTTTGATATCCCTGCAAAGGTTGCAACTATCGAGTATGATCCCAACAGGTCGGCACGTATAGCACTACTACACTTTGTTGATGGTGAAAAAAGATATATGATAGCCCCTGAAGGATTAACCGTAGGTATGGTTGTTCTGTCAGGCGATAACGTAGCGCCCGAAGTTGGCAATACTTTACCGCTAAAGGGCATCCCGCTGGGTTCTATCATCCACAATATTGAACTTAACCCAGGCCAGGGTGGTACCATAGCACGCAGTGCAGGTACTTATGCCCAGCTTTCGGCACGTGATGGTAAATATGCCATCATCAAATTGCCTTCAGGCGAAACCCGTATGATACTGTCAACTTGTTTGGCAACTATCGGCACGGTTTCAAATGGCGAAAAAGCAAACGCGGTGTTAGGTAAAGCAGGCAGGAAACGCTGGTTAGGCCGCAGACCAAGAGTTCGTGGTGTAGCCATGAACCCGGTAGATCACCCTATGGGTGGTGGTGAGGGAAGGTCCTCAGGCGGCCACCCGCGTTCGCGCAAAGGTTTATTGGCCAAAGGCTTTAAAACCCGCGACAAAAAGAAAACATCGGATCGTTATATCATTGAAAGAAGGAAAAAATAATGGCTCGTTCAATTAAAAAAGGACCTTACATCGATCATAACCTTGACAAAAAGGTTATGGTACTGAATGATTCAAATAAAAAATCGGTTGTAAAAACATGGTCACGGCGTTCCATGATCTCTCCTGATTTTGTTGGTCATACATTCGCAGTGCACAACGGTAATAAATTTATCCCTGTGTACGTAACTGAAAACATGGTTGGGCACAAACTGGGAGAGTTTGCGCCAACCCGTACATTCCGCGGTCACGCAGAAAAGAAAAAATAACAGGCAATGGAAGAAGCAATTAAAAAAGTAAAAAAGTCTGTATTGATAAGGCAGCGCAAAGAAGAGGAAAAAGCCCTGCAAGGCGGCGCCTCGGTTGCGAAGTTACAGAACTGCCCTACCTCACCCCGCAAAATGCGTTTGGTGGTTGACCTGATCCGTGGTGTTGGCGTTGAGAAAGCGTTGTACATCTTAAAATTTACAAATAAAGAAGCTGCGATACGTGTAGAAAAGCTTTTGCTGTCAGCCATTAAAAACTGGGAACAAAAAAATGAGGACAAGCGGGTTGAAGACAGTGATTTATATGTTAAAGAGGTTACTGTAGGCGGCGGCCGGATGTTAAAAAGGTTACGCCCCGCCCCGCAGGGAAGGGGGTACCGTGTCCGCAAACGCTCAAACCATGTACACCTGGTCGTAGATAGTAAAAACGATAACAATTAATTTGAAATGGGACAGAAAGCACATCCAATAGGTAACAGGTTAGGAATCATCAGAGGTTGGGATTCTAATTGGTTCGGTGGCAATCATTATGCCGATAAATTAGTTGAAGACGAAAAAATACGCAAATATATTGCAGCGCGTATTTCAAAAGGCGGTGTATCAAAAGTGGTTATTGAGCGTACTTTAAAACGTATCACCATAACTATTCATACTGCACGCCCGGGTATTGTTATAGGTAAAGGCGGCCAGGAAGTTGATAAGATAAAGGAAGAATTAAAGAAACTGACCAAAAAAGATGTTCAGATCAATATATTCGAGATAAAACGGCCTGAGCTTGATGCACAATTAGTTGCAGAAGGCATAGCAAAACAGCTCGAAGCACGTATTTCATTCCGCCGTGCCATGAAAACCACTATTGCTTCCACCATGAGAATGGGCGCTGAAGGAATAAAAATAATGACATCGGGCCGTTTAGGCGGCGCAGAAATGGCGCGTACAGAACAATACAAAGAAGGAAGGATACCATTACATACTTTCCGCGCTGATATTGACTATGCATTGGCCGAAGCATTAACTACCTATGGAAAAATAGGTGTTAAGGTTTGGATATGCAAAGGCGAAGTTTACGGCAAACGCGATTTATCGCCAAACATTGGCGGCTCAAGCAGCGCAAGCGGCAAAGGCGGACGCCCTGAAGGCGGTGCGGCAGGCTTTGGCGGCCGTGGCAATGAAAGGGGCGGCGAACGTGGCGGCGAACGCAGAAGCGGCGACAGGAAACCAGGCGGCGACCGCAGGGGCGGCCCAGGTGGCCCTGGCGGTGGTAACCCACGCAGCGGCGGCGGTAACCGTCCGGGCGGCGGTGGCCCTAACCGTTCAGGCGGACCAGGTGGCGGCGGCAACCGTCCGGGTGGAAATCGCCCGGGTGGACCAGGAAAGAGATAATAATTAGTCCGAAAGTCAGTAAAGTCCGGAAAGTCCGAAAGAAGCTGCAACTGACGTTTAGGAATTGCAACGATAAAGTAATAAATTAACAGGATAAAAGATATGAAATAAGAGATTAGCGTTTAGAGATCAGAGATTGGGGAACTTCTCCTAACCTCTAATCACTAATCTCCGGTCTCACATCTCATATCTCAATACTTAAGAAAATGCTACAGCCAAAAAGAACGAAGTTCAGAAAGATGCAAAAAGGCAAAATGAAGGGGAACACCACGCGTGGCGCTGAACTTTCATTCGGATCTTTCGGTATAAAATCACTCGAGCCGGCCTGGATTACCAGCCGCCAGATCGAAGCTGCACGTATTGCTGTTACACGTTATATGAAACGTGAGGGACAGGTTTGGATCAGGATATTCCCTGACAAGCCCGTAACAAAAAAACCGGCAGAAGTACGTATGGGTAAGGGTAAGGGTGCGCCTGAATATTGGGTTGCCGTAGTACGCCCCGGAAGGATAATTTTTGAAGCAGAAGGCGTGCCTTTGGATATAGCTAAGGAAGCATTGCGCCTGGCCGCACAAAAATTACCGGTGCAAACCAGGTTTATAGTACGTAGGGATTACGTAGAAGCATAAATTAAAAAGTTAGCAGTTTTGAGTTGGCAGTTATCAGTTGGATAAAGCGGGCTTGAAACTAAAAACTCAAAAACTAATAAGAAAAATGAAGAACTCAGAAATTTTGGAGTTATCAACGGAAGAATTGGTTGCCAGGGTCAGCGAGGAGAGAGTAAATCTAACCAAACTGAAATTTGCCCACGCGGTTTCTACTATTGAAAACCCTACCCGTATTACAAAAGTACGTAAGGACATCGCCCGTTTAAATACTGAATTAATAAAACGCAAAGCGGCGTCAGCTTCTGAATAATTTTTAAAGTATCGGGAAAAATGGAAAGAAATTTAAGAAAAACACGTACCGGCCTGGTAGTTAGCAATAAGATGGAAAAATCTATTGTTGTTGCGGTAGAAAGGAAAGTAAAACACCCTATTTACGGTAAGTTCGTTAAGAAAACCACCAAATTTATGGCCCACGACCAGGAAAATACCTGTGGTATAGGCGATACCGTATTAATTATGGAAACACGCCCGTTGAGCAAAAACAAAAACTGGAGATTAGTTCAAATAATAGAAAGGGCTAAATAAAATGGTACAACAGGAATCAAGATTAAATGTAGCTGATAACAGCGGCGCTAAAGAAGTTTTAGTGATCCGGGTGTTGGGCGGTACCGGTAAAAGGTATGCCTCCATCGGCGATAAGATAGTAGTTACCGTAAAAAGCGCTTTGCCCTCAGGCAACGTTAAAAAAGGTACTGTTTCAAAAGCTGTAGTTGTACGCACTAAAAAAGAGATCCGCCGGAAAGATGGTTCATACATCCGTTTTGATGACAATGCCGCAGTGTTGTTAAATAACCAGGATGAGCCACGGGGTACACGTATCTTTGGCCCGGTTGCAAGGGAATTACGTGAGAAACAATTTATGAAAATTGTATCATTAGCGCCGGAGGTATTGTAAAATGGAAAAGAAAAAACACGAACAGCCTGCCAAACTGAAGATAAAAAAAGGCGACCTGGTAAAAGTTATAGCCGGTGATTCAAAAGGCGCACAAGGCAAAATATTAGAAGTGATATTAGATAAAGGCCGCGCTATTGTTGAAGGTGCCAATATGGTATCAAAACATACCAAACCAAACGCGGCTAAACCAAACGGCGGGATTATGAAGCAGGAAGCTGCCATACATATTTCAAACCTGATGCTGGTTGACCCTAAAACAGGGAAACCAACCCGTATTGGCCGCCGGAGAAACGATGCCGGTAAATTAGTTAGAGTGGCAAAAATATCAGGAGAGGAAATTAAGTAATGGAATACGTACCAAGATTAAAAACAAAGTACAGGGATGAAATCCGCACTACACTGAAAGATAAATTTCAGTATAAAAGCGTAATGCAGGTCCCTAAACTTGAAAAAATAGCCATCAACCAGGGTGTTGGCGGCGCAACTACTGATAAAAAACTTATCGAAAGTACAATTACCGAGCTAACTACCATCACAGGTCAGCAGGCAGTTTCCTCCAAATCTAAAAAGGATATTTCGAACTTCAAGTTGCGTAAAAACATGCCGATTGGCGTGCGTGTTACCTTGCGCGACAATACGATGTACGAATTTCTGGACCGTTTGATTGCTGTTGCCTTACCGCGTATCCGCGATTTTAAAGGCATCAATGATAAAGGTTTTGACGGCCGGGGAAATTATACTTTAGGTATAACTGAGCAGATCATATTCCCTGAGATTAATATCGATAAGATTAATAAAATCCAGGGCATGGATATTACCTTTGTAACCTCGGCGGCAAATGATGTTGAAGCATTAGAGTTGTTGAAACAATTTGGATTACCATTTAAAAATCAAAATAATAATGGCTAAAGAAGGTGTAAAGGCGCGTGAAATTAAACGTGCTAAATTAGTGGCTAAATACGCTGAAAAAAGAGCGGCCCTTAAAGCTGAAGGCGATTTTGCAGGTTTGGATAAACTGCCAAAAGCATCATCCCCGGTAAAGTTGCACAACCGTTGTAAATTAACAGGCCGTCCGCGTGGTTATATGCGCCAGTTTGGTATTTCACGCGTAACTTTCCGTGAAATGGCCCTGGCCGGCAAGATACCGGGAATAAAAAAAGCGTCCTGGTAATTTCGGATTTCGGAATTTCGATTTCGGAATTTGAAAATTAAATAAAGGAAAAAATAAATCCGAAATCGAACATTCGAAATCCGAAATAAGACTAACCGATAGCAGGTCCACGGAAACCACTATCATAAAACAATAAAATGAATACAGATCCAATCGCAGATTATCTTACACGAGTAAGGAATGCTATTAAGGCCAACCATAGGGTTGTTGAAATTCCTGCATCAAATCTGAAAAAGGAAATCACGAAAGTGCTTTTCGACAAAGGTTACATTGCCAATTTTAAGTTTGAAGACAATGGTCCGCAGGGCACTATTAAAGTAGCGCTGAAATACCATCCGATAACAAAAATTTCTGCTATACGCAGCATTTCGCGCATCAGTAAACCAGGTTTGAGAAAATACGCAGGCATGGATAATATGCCGCGGGTATTAAATGGTTTAGGGATCGCCATCCTGTCAACTTCAAAAGGTGTAATGACCGATAAGGAAGCAAGGCAGCAAAATATTGGCGGCGAAGTATTATGCTACGTATATTAATAGGAGGAAATTAAGCAATGTCAAGAATAGGAAAAGCGCCAATAGAACTACCTAAAGGAGTTATAATTACCGTATCAGCAGATAATGTTGTTACTATAAAAGGCCCCAAAGGTGAGTTGCACCAGGCGGTTGACAGTGATATCACTGTTGAACAGGAAGAAGGCAACCTGGTTGTAAAACGGCCATCTGACCAAAAGCGCCACAAAGCATTACACGGTTTATACCGCTCACTGATCAATAACATGGTAACCGGGGTAACTACGGGTTACAAAGTTGAACAGGAATTAGTGGGTGTAGGTTACCGTGCAACAAATACAGGTAATACTTTAGACCTTGTGCTGGGATATTCCCACCACTATGTGTTTGAGTTGCCAAAAGAGGTTAAAGTTTCAACAACTGCTGAAAAGGGTAAAAACCCCACCATTATTTTAGAGTCAATTGATAAACAACTGATAGGGCAGGTAGCGGCAAAAATACGCTCGTTACGTGCGCCTGAACCTTATAAAGGTAAAGGTATCAAGTTTGTTGGCGAAGTATTGAGGAGAAAAGCAGGTAAATCAGCATCTAAAAAATAATCGTCATGGGAGCCAGAGCGAAATTATCAAGAAGAGACAGAATTAAGATGGGGATCAGGAAGCGCCTTTCAGGTTCTTCAATACGCCCCCGGCTGTCAGTTTACAGGAGCAATAAAGGGATTTATGCGCAGATTATTGACGATGTAAGCGGCAAAACATTGGTGTCGGCATCATCTTTATCAAAAGATTTCAACGCAGAAAAAGGCACAAAAATTGATCAGTCCGTTGCGGTTGGTAAATTAGTTGCCGAAAAAGCAATTGCTGCAGGTATTAAAGATGTGGTTTTCGACCGGAACGGTTATTTGTACCATGGCCGTGTTAAATCACTGGCTGACGGCGCACGTGAAGGTGGTTTAAACTTTTAATCGAAAAGAGAGATGTCAACAATTAACATAAAAAGAGTAAAAACAAGCGAGATCGAATTAAAAGACCGCCTGGTGAGCATACAGCGCGTAGCCAAAGTAACCAAGGGCGGGCGTACATTCAGCTTCTCTGCAATTGTAGTGGTAGGTGATGAAAATGGCGTTGTAGGCTATGGCCTCGGCAAAGCCAAAGAGGTAACCGAAGCTATTGCAAAAGGCATTGACGATGCAAAAAAGAACCTTGTAAAAGTTCCGATCATTAACGGTACGGTACCGCATGAGCAAATCGGTAAGTTTTCGGGAGGTTTTGTGTTCATAAAACCGGCCGCTAACGGTACCGGGGTAATTGCAGGCGGTGCAATGCGTGCAGTTTTGGAGTCAGCAGGTATCCACAATGTATTGGCAAAATCAAAAGGTTCGTCAAACCCGCATAATGTGGTTAAGGCAACAGTATCGGCATTATCGCAATTACGCGATGCTTATACCGTGGCGCAGCACCGTGGTATAAGTATAGGTAAAGTATTTAACGGATAATCATCATGGCAAAAATCAAAATAACTCAGATTAAAAGCGTGATCGATAGAAGTGAGCGCCAAAAACGGACAGTTGAGGCCCTGGGCTTAAAAAAGATCAACCACAGTGTGGAAGTTGAAGCTTCTGCTGCAATTATTGGTATGGTTAAAAAAGTTAATCACCTGGTAGCGGTGGAAAATATTTAATATCATGAATTTAAGTAATCTTAAACCTGCAGAAGGTTCTACAAAAAATAGGAAAAGAATTGGCCGTGGTACAGGTTCGGGTCGTGGCGGCACGTCAACCCGTGGCCACAAAGGCGCTGGTTCGCGTTCTGGCAACAAAACAAAAGTAGGTTTTGAAGGCGGCCAGATGCCGCTGCAACGCAGGGTGCCAAAAGTTGGGTTTAAAAACCCTAACCGTGTTGAGTACGTTGGTGTTAACCTTGATGTTTTACAAAAGCTAACCGAACAATATTCAGTTTCATCAATTGATTTTGCGACCTTAAAAGAACATGGTTTAGTTTCAAAGAACGACCTTGTTAAAATATTGGGCCGCGGCGAACTGAAGGCCACGTTAGAAGTTAAAGCCCACGCATTTACTGCTACAGCGCAAAAAGCGATTGAGGCAGCCGGTGGTACCATAGTTAAGCTATAATTTTCGATGAAGAAATTTTTCACCACAATTTCCAATATCTGGAAAATCGAAGATCTGAGGGTGCGTATAACAAACACACTCTTATTTCTTTTAATATATCGTGTAGGTACATTCGTGGTATTGCCCGGTGTTAATCCGGCAACGCTGAACAACAAACAGGCCGAAGGTATTGCCGGTTTGCTAAATATGTTTGCAGGAGGCGCGTTTTCGCATACCTCTATTTTTGCATTGGGGGTAATGCCTTATATTTCAGCTTCCATCGTGGTGCAATTATTGGGCATTGCTGTTCCTTACTTCGCTAAACTGCAAAAAGAAGGCGAAAGCGGGCGTAATAAATTAAATCAATGGACCCGTTACCTTACCATTGGTATTACAGCTTTACAGGCAGTTGCCTATCTGAAATCACAGATCAATGCTGAACAGATGTTAATTCCAAACCCATACTTCATCGTTTTAAATGTGGTTGTGCTTACTGCAGGTACCATGTTTATTATGTGGCTGGGCGAAAAAATTACAGATAAAGGCATAGGAAATGGTATATCGCTCATCATCATGGTGGGGATTATATCGGCTTTACCAGGCGCATTTTTATCGGAATTTAATTCGCGTAATTCCGACGCCGGCCATGGTGGTTTGGTGACCTTTATCGTGGAAATTGTCGCCCTTATAGGTGTGGTAATGTTTACCATACTTATTGTACAGGGCACCCGTAAAGTTGCGGTGCAATATGCAAAGCGCATTGTTGGTAACAAACAATATGGCGGCGTTCGCCAGTATATACCGTTAAAAGTAAATGCTGCCGGCGTTATGCCGATAATATTTGCACAGGCATTAATGTTTATACCCGCTACGGTGGCTTCAGTATTTCCTAAAATAGCATCAAGCGGTATTTTAATGGCGCTGTCTGATTATACTTCCGTAGGGCATAATATACTGTTCGCGGTATTGATAATCGTATTCACTTATTTTTATACAGCCATTACTATCAATCCTAATCAAATGGCCGAGGATATGAAAAAAAACGGCGGCTTTATTCCCGGCATTAAGCCAGGGAGGACAACCGCTGAATTTATAGATGGGGTAATATCAAAAATTACGCTGCCAGGTTCCATCTTTCTCGCTATGATAGCCATCATACCGGCAATTGCCAGTAAGATAGGCGTCAGCAGCGCATTTGCACGGTTTTTTGGCGGTACTTCATTAATTATCCTGGTAGGCGTTGTTTTAGATACATTACAACAAATAGAAAGCCA
>DATCES010000065.1:0-2301 GCA_036509935.1 Mucilaginibacter sp. | reverse complement strand
TGATAAGCCTTTCATCACTGGCCATTAATTACCCGGAATGGGGTTTTCCGGAAATTGCCGAAGGTAGTGGGTACACCTTAATTGCAAAAAACCTGGCCCACCCGCTCATCAGCAGCGAAAAAAGGATCGAAAACGATTATGAACTTGACAGCACCTTTAAAATTGACATTATCACCGGTTCAAATATGGCCGGCAAAAGCACTTTTTTACGTACTATAGGCATAAATACAGTGCTTGCCCTTTGCGGCGCGCCGGTTTGCGCGGATGTTATGAATGTATCAGTAATAACTATCATCACGTATATGCGCATAAAAGACTCGCTAAATGAAAGCACCTCAACCTTTAAAGCCGAACTCGACCGTCTGCAAATGCTGCTGAAAGCGGTTGAAAGCGAACAAAAGGTTTTCTTTTTGATTGATGAAATGCTGCGCGGGACAAATTCGATTGACAAATACCTGGGCTCAAGGGCCGTTATAGAACAACTGATTACTAAGAAGGCAGTGGGACTGGTTGCCACGCATGACCTTCAGATAGCCGAATTAGAAGCAAAACACCCCGCCTATATCCGTAATTTTTACTTCGATATACAGGTTAAAGACGGGGAGATGCTGTTTGATTACAAAATAAAGCACGGCGAATGTAAAACCTTCAATGCATCGTTATTGCTGAAGCAGATAGGGATTGATGTAGATGCGGGGTAGATGTTACAATACAATATTTACTATCCTGCCTTTAACAACAATTACCCTTTTTGGCGCCTGGTGGTTAAGATATTTTTGAACCTCGGCATTGGCTAAAACAAAAGCTTCAATAGCGGGGGGCCCAAGGCTTAGGGAGATGTTAAGGTTCATTTTGGTTTTGCCGTTGATAGAAACAGGGTAGGCAAATTCATCCTCAATCAAATACGCTGCGTTGAATTTTGGATATGGGGTATAGGATAATATCCCGGCCGGGTTTCCAAGCAAAACCCATAACTCTTCGCAGATATGCGGGGCATAAGGCGATAGGATTATCACCAGGTCCTGCAAAATCGCCCGCTTATTGCATTTCAGGTCCGTCAGTTCATTTACAGCGATCATAAAGCTGGAAACCGAGGTGTTAAAAGAAAAACGTTCCACATCTTCCTCAACTTTATGGATGATTTTATGCAATGATTTTAGTTCGGCTTTGGTTGGTCCATCATCTGATACCTTAAAATTCAAGGCTTCATCATGGAACAGCCTCCAGAATTTACGCAGGAATTTAAACACGCCCTCAATACCGTTGGTGTTCCAGGGTTTGCTTTGCTCCAGCGGCCCCAAAAACATTTCGTACATGCGGAGGGTATCGGCGCCGTAACGTTCAATCAAATCATCCGGGTTTACCACGTTGAATTTGGATTTGGACATTTTTTCAACTTCGTGCCCACAATGATATTTGCCGTTTTCCAATATGAAATCAGCAGCCGAAAAATCAGTCCTCGACTTTTTGAATTTTTCAAGGTTCAAGATGTCATTTTCAACGATATTAACATCAACATGTAACGGCGATGTATTGTAGTGCCCGATCAGCCCGCAGGAAATAAAAGTATTAGTACCCCGGCCCATTTCGTCAATCAATCTATACACAAAGTTCGAGCGCCCCTGTATCATCCCCTGGTTAATCAGCTTTTTAAAAGGTTCTTCTTCCACAACTTTGCCTATATCTTTTAAAAACTTATTCCAGAACCGGCTGTACAGCAAATGCCCTGTGGCGTGCTCGCTGCCGCCAATATACAGGTCAACATCTTTCCAGTAATCAATAGCCTGTTTTGATGCAAATTCTTTGTCGTTGTGCGCATCCATATAGCGGTACCAGTACCAGCTGCTGCCGGCCCAACCGGGCATGGTGCTGTGCTCGTAGGGGTAAGCCTCACCCCGGCCCTCTCCTCCAAAGGAGTCCTTTTGGACAAAGGAGAGGGAGTTAGCTTCGCCCTGTTTTAAAGTCCTCTCCTTTGGAGAGGATGGGTGAGGGCTGCGCCGTTTAGGTGAGGCTACATAATTCCAATCGCTTGCCCTCGCCAGCGGCGGCTCGCCGCTTTCCGTAGGCAAATATTTATCAACTTCAGGCAAAACCAATGGCAAATCTTTTTCATCGATCAAATGCGGCAAACCATCCTTAAAATAAACCGGTACCGGCTCGCCCCAGTAGCGTTGGCGGCCAAATATGGCATCGCGCATCCTGAAATTCACTTTTGCCTTGCCTGCACCCATTTCTTCCAGTTTTGCAATTACTGCGGCAGTGGCTTCCTTGTAAGTTAAGCCATTTATAAAACCCGAATTA
>DATCES010000064.1:0-9100 GCA_036509935.1 Mucilaginibacter sp. | reverse complement strand
TTATAAGCTACATTACGTTAGTACACAATACGGGGGAATAGGCGCGGGGATATTTGTGCGCGATGGCAAAGTGTTCGTTTCGGATGTGTTTGCTGGTTTCCCGGCACAAAAAGCCGACATACGTGCAGGCGACGAACTAATAAAAATAAACGAAACAGACCTTGCAGGCAAAGATAACGACCAGGTAGGCGTGCTGCTGAAAGGCGCAAAAGGCGCCTCTATAAAGTTGCTGCTTAAACGCGATGGGATGCCTGCTATAGAGAAAACGCTTGTCCGCGATGAAATAAAACAACCTAATGTATCCTATTACGGGATGGTTGACGGCAACATGGGCTATATTAAGCTTGATAGATTCCTTGAAAATTCGTCAGATGAGGTTAATGATGCTTTATCATCTTTAAAAAAGGAAAATCCTAACGGAATTATCCTTGACCTGCGCTCAAATGGCGGCGGCATATTACAGGAGGCCGTAAAAATTGTAAACCTTTTTGTGCCTAAGGATGTAGAGGTAGTATCGCAAAGAGGTAAAATAAAAGAGAAAAACGCTACTTATAATACCGTTAGCGAGCCGCTTGAACCAAATTTGCCTTTGGTGGTATTGGTGAACAACCATTCAGCATCGGCATCGGAGATTGTGGCCGGCTCGTTGCAGGACCTTGACCGGGCTATTATTATTGGCCAGCGCAGTTATGGCAAAGGGCTGGTGCAGCAAACCTTTAACCTGCCTTATAATAGTTTGGTGAAGATTACTATTGCCAAATACTATATTCCTTCGGGCCGCTGCATCCAGGAAATTGATTATACCCACCGGAAAGACGATGGAAGCGTAGTAAAAGTAGCCGATTCGTTGATCCATGAATTTAAAACAAAAGATGGCCGTTCTGTTTACGATGGCAGCGGTATTTACCCTGATATTTTTGTTAAACAGGAACATTTTGCAAATATTACCGAAGCGCTGGTGGGTAAATTGCTGATATTTGATTATGCCACCCTGTACCGCCATACGCATCCAACCCTGGATAATGTACGTACCTTCAGCCTTTCAGATGCTGACTATGCTGATTTTGTGAAATTCCTGGCCGACAAAAATTACAGCTACAATACCTCGTCAGAAAAACTTTTGGCAGAGTTAAAAACAGCTGCTACCAACGAAAAACAATTCGGCGGGATACAAAACGAATATGATGCATTAAAAGCCAAATTGATGGCCAGCAAAAAAAACGACCTGCAACTGCACAAAGACGAAATAAAACAAGTGCTGGAGAACGAAATAGCGTCGCGCTATTACTTTGAAATGGGCCGGTACGAAACAAATTTTAAGTATGATAAGGAACTTGCCCAGGCTGTAAAAGTTATGCAGGATAAAGAACTGGTAGCTTCTATACTTAAAGGCGAAGGCACATACAAAGTAATTGGCAAACCGATGCTGGCAATGGCCACTAAAAAAACTGAAAAAGGTACCGACCAGAACGATCAATAAATAAATTTATATTTCCTGCTACAAAAAATAAACCAAACTATTTTGCATTGTAATTGTTAACCTGCTAAACAATTACTTATGAAAAAATTATTCGTTATGGCAGTCCTGGTATTTGGCTGTTTTTCGTTCAAAATGGCTGTCGCCCAAAATGGTTTCGGTATAGGTGTAAATATTGGCAGCCAGCCCGACTGGGGACCTGTTGGCTATCACCATGTAAGGTTTTACTACCTGCCCGATATTGATGCATACTATGATGTTAATGCCCATCAATATGTTTATAATGATAATAATGTATGGGTGCATGGCGAAACCTTACCCCCAAGCTACGGCAACTTCGACAAATACCATAGCTATAAAGTTGTTTTGAACCAACGCAACCCCTGGGAACATCAGGAAGCTATAAGGAACAAGTATGCAGGTTACAAGAGCCGCACAGACCAGAGAAACATTCATGATAGTCACGATTATCACTACCGCGATCACTGGAAATAAAAAGGCGCTAAAAACTAATAAAGGTCTAACTATCAAACAAAATAAATTTATGAAAAAGTTACTATTTACAGCAACCTTAGTATTTGGTTGTTTATTCTTCAAAACCGCCAACGCGCAAATAACTTTCCGCGCAGGTGTAAATATCGGCAGCCAGCCAGACTGGGGCCCGGTTGGGTATGCACACGCCCAATATTATTATATGCCCGATATTGACGCTTACTATGATGTACCGGCCCATCAATATGTTTATAACGATAATAATGTATGGGTACATGCCGGTGTTTTACCGTCGAGGTTCCACTTCGATAGGTACAACAGCTATAAAGTGGTAGTAAACCAGCGTAACCCTTGGGAACATAATGACGAGATGAGGTCGAGATATGCAGGTTCCCGTGGCAGGAATAACCAGGCTATTATCCGCGACAGCCGCGATTCCCGGTATCAAAACCATTGGAGGGGCGACCAGGGCCATGGCGATAATGGCCGTGGTAACGGCGGCAACGATAATGGCCGTGGTAACGGCGGCAACGGTAATGGCCGTGGTAACGGCGGCAACGATAATGGACGTGGTAACGGCGGCAGCGATAATGGCCGTGGTAACGGCGACAAAGGACATGGAAATGACGGCCACGGGGACCATTAAGCCTGAATTTTGTCGGTATCTTCTTAACTTTTGGTTCTTGGTCCGCTTGAAAGCTATGCCCAACATTGGGTATTAATTATAAGTTACCCGGATAATAAAAAGGCAGAAAACTTATTTTAACCTGCGCTGCCTGTACAAGGATTTGTACAGGCATTTATTATTGATTATTTTTATCCCAAATTAAACAAACATGCAGGTTACAACTTATACTAATTTCCGTCAACAATTAAAATCTTATTTAGATAGGGTACGGAATAATCATACGCCTCTTTACGTTACAAGCGCCAATGGCGAAGATGTTGTTGTCCTTTCAAAATCTGACTACGAAAGTATGGAGGAAACGTTCTATTTGCTTAAAAGCCCCGCTAATGCAGCAAGATTATTAAAAAGTATTGAAGATTATGAAAAAGGGTTAGGGCAGGAAAGAAGCCTTATTGAAGAATGAAGATAATTTTTCTTGATCAGGCATGGGAAGATTACTTGTACTGGCAAAGCAGGTATCATTATTAATTTTAATGCTATGTCTTCAATGCCATATCCAAACAAAAGCAAACAATCGTAACTTTAGGGATTATGCTGCCACTGTTAACCTCCGCCCAGATCCGCGAAGCTGATGCTTATACTATAGCTCATGAGCCTATTGCTTCTATTGACCTGATGGAACGCGCGTCAAAAGCTTTTGTGGGATGGTTTGTAAATCACTTTCCCGACCAAAAGCAGGCAATCTCTGTTTATTGCGGCACGGGCAACAATGGGGGCGATGGGCTTGCCATTGCAAGGATGCTGGATGCCCATCAATATAAAAACCTCAGCGTTAAAGTGGCCCGCTTTTCTGCTAAAGCCACAGATGATTTTACTATTAATTTAAAAAGGATCCGGCAAACCACGGTCCCGGTGTCGTTTATCGGGCCAGGCGAAAGCCCACCGGCCGAAGATAGCGGGGTCCTTATTGTCGCTTTATTAGGCACCGGATTAACCAGGCCGCTTGAAAGCGATTTTAAAAAATTGGTTAGCCACATAAACGGTTTGCAAAAAACGGTGGTTTCAGTGGATGTGCCTGCCGGTTTTTTTAGCGAGGGCGAAATACCAGCAGGTGCGGTAGTTTTAAAAGCCGATCTTGTGATTACCTTTCAGGCCCCCAAAATCAACTTTTTATTGCCCGGATCAGATCCATATATCAAATGCTGGAAAGCGCTAAGTATTGGCATTGACGAAAAATTTATCCAATCGCTTAATTCGCCTTACCAGGCGGTTGAAGAAGAAGATATACGGAAAATGCTGAAGCCGCGCCATCGTTTCAGCAATAAAGGGACTTATGGGCACACACTTATTATTGCCGGCCAGGCAGAAACGATGGGGGCTGCATTGTTGTGCGCATCGGCAAGTGTATATACCGGCGCGGGCTTAACTACGGCTTGTGTGCCTCAAAGCGGGCTTACCGCGCTGAACACGTATATGCCCGAAATTATGGCGATCGTACGGGATGGCGCCACAGCGCCTGTAATTGGCTGGAATAATTTTAACGCTATAGCCATTGGTCCCGGATTGGGAAAAGGCGCTGATGCTTTGGCGTTGCTCACCGGCGTTTTACTAAATTATAAAAAACCAATAGTTATTGATGCCGACGCGCTTAATTTATTATCGTTGCATAATGAACTTTGGAACAAAATACCCGAAGGCAGTATTTTAACGCCGCATATAAAAGAGTTCGATAGGCTATTTGGAGAACATGCAAACTGGTGGCAGCGTATGCAAACGGGCATCAAAAATGCTAAGGATCATCAGCTTTATATCCTTTTAAAAAACGACTATACTTTAGTTATTACCCCGCATGGCAAAGTATATTTTAATACAACAAGTAACCCTGCTATGGCCTGCGGTGGCATGGGCGATGTACTTACCGGGATCATAGCTTCATTACTGGCCCAGCAATATTCATCGGAAGATGCTTGCATAATTGGGGCGTACATACACGGGAAAGCAGGGGATGAACTGGCCCTGCCTAACAGGATGAATGTAGTACTGCCCGGCCAGGTAGCCGCCCGTTTACCGTTAACTATGGCAAAATTAATGGCATAAAAAAACGGTTGCAAATATCGTGCAACCGTTTTTATTAACTATTAACTGATCTTATCAGATTTCAAACAGGTGTTTTTCGGCATGGTATGATGACCGCACCAGTGGCCCGCTTTCCACATACCTAAAGCCCATGTCCAACCCAATTTGTTTGTAACGGGCAAACTGATCGGGATGTATCCAGTCAATTACCGGGTGATGGCTACGGGTTGGCTGTAAATACTGCCCGAGGGTTAATATCTGCACCCCGGCGTTCAGCAAATCATCCATTGCTTCCAAAACATCTTCTTCTGTTTCGCTTAAGCCAAGCATAATCCCCGATTTGGTACGCAGCCCCGCTTTTGCTATATGCTTTAAGCACTCCAGGCTGCGGTCGTATTTAGCCTGTATGCGTACCTCACGGGTTAAACGCCTTACAGTTTCAATATTATGCGAAACTACTTCGGGCCGGGTTTCCAGCACGCGTTCGAGGTTTCCCCACACCCCCCTGAAATCGGGCAATAAAGTTTCCAGGGTAGTTTCCGGGCTTTCCCGGCGGATGGCATTTATGGTTTCGGCCCAGATGATGGAACCGCCGTCTTTCAGGTCATCACGGTCAACCGAGGTAATTACGCAATGTTTTACCTGCATTAATTTAACGGAGTTTGCTACACGGTTGGGTTCATCGGTATCAACCGCTAAGGGCTTTCCAGTGGCTACCGCGCAAAATGAGCAGGAGCGTGTGCAAATATTGCCCAATATCATAAAAGTTGCTGTACCGGCGCCCCAGCATTCGCCCATATTAGGGCAATTGCCGCTTTCGCATATAGTATGCAGCTTATGGGTATCTACCAAACCGCGCACCTGGGCGTACTCCTTACCAACAGGGAGCTTTACCCTAAGCCAGTCGGGCTTGCGTTGTTGAGGCTGGGTTGCCGGGACTACAGGCAGATCGATCATGGTACAAAAGTAGATAAAAAGTCCGGGAGTCGGAAAGTCCGAAAGTCAGAAAAAAAGAGTTTACATTGTCATAACTAAACTGAAACAATGATGTTTGTAAACTGTGTCTGCGAATTGGCTATGCTTGTAGTTTTAAATTACACGCATAATGCATCCGAAGTTACCAACTTCGGACATCGGTTACACTTTGACGGTAGTTTAGAAGCTATGATCAAGATTGCTATTAAGCCTATTCATAAAAAAAGGACAAATAATCTTTGCGTACCAACAAAATAGTGGTATATTAGCGTGACTGACATTAATGGGTCGAGTTAGTTTGAGACGTCCCTCGACCCTAAAAATGCCTCATAAAAACAATCACGGCTTTGTGTAGCTGGGAATATCGCTCTATTCCATACATCAAAACCTACCATTGTGTAAAGGTCGGATGCGTTGTAGTCCATTACACTACTGCTAAATTGAAAGTTGCAACTTTCAATTTGTTTGGCAAATGAGACCATCTTCGCCCGCACTCAACTTTTAGTAACTTAAAAAGGTAGATCATCTTCATCGGGGTCTACCTTTTGTGTTTGTTCTGTAAACAACCAATCAATATCATCGTCTGGCGCATTATCAATACTTTCTTCTACATTTTTATCCTCTATCTTATTTTTAGCAGGGAAAGAGAAAACAGCATGACCAACCTCTGGCTTAGTTCGCAATATTTTTCCCTCTGCTGTTTTCTCCGTCAAAATAGCAGATAATGAAGCAATATTTTTTCTATCCTCATTTTCGTCAAATTCATTAGGATAGTATTCATAGATGCGTTTCAATATATCACGACTTGTCAAGGGGTTACCCTCTAATTCTAATACTTCTTTTACCTTTATAAAATAATCCTTATCACCGTCTTTAGCATCTCTGGGAGCATATGCACGTTTGGATATTTTTTCTTTTATGTTGTTTGGTTGAACAGCCGGAGGCAAATAATTATCATCAACCAATGAACTATCTAATTGAGCCAAAATGGCATACAACTTTACTAACTGTTCTTTTGCAGCTTCGATTTGTAACTGAACCCCATTTATCAAATAAGGCTTTTGGCTTTGGTCGTAAATTAACTTCTCCATTATCAATTATATAATAACGTAAATATAGTGAAAAATAAAATGACTTGACGCCTTTGTTTAGTGAAATGTGGAAAACTATTTGATGTTAACAATAACACTTGACAACAAAAAACCCGATAGCAAATCTATCGGGTTAAATTTTTTGTTTTTCCTTTTGTCCCAAGTGGTATATAGTGTCCGATTATTTTGACACTTAAAACATTGGTTAACCTGCCATGAATAGCGTTTACATAAACGCTAGTTACCTTTCATGCGGGCTACAAGCGGCGGCACTTGCAGCAGCAGGGGACACATGCACGGAAAGCAAAAAGCTTAAAGCAAAAAGCTTTCTGCCTTTTGCTTTAAGCTTTCCGCTCCTAAGAACATCCCATCGAGTTCCCGCAATTCAAACATTTGTAACAAGTGCCCGAGCGGATAGTGGTATGCCCGCAGGTATTGCATGCCGGCGCATCGCTTTGCACGCCCATGCTCAAATCAACGCTAAACTGCCTTTTACTGCTGCTGCCGCTGCTCTCAACTGCCACCGGCTTAACCGGCTGGTAAACATTGCTTTCATCGGGGTTAACATCGGCATCTTTCATTTGCGGGTTGCCGGTAATGCCGTTTTGCTCCGTAATTACATGCACCAGGTCGGTACGGTTTTGGTACTCGTAGCCCAGCATCCTGAAAATATAGTCGATGATAGAGGTGGCGCTTTTTATGTTGGCATGGCCAACCACCATCCCGGCGGGTTCAAAACGGGTAAAAGTAAATTTCTCAACATATTCTTCCAGCGGTACGCCGTATTGCAGGCCAACCGAAACGGCTATGGCAAAGCAGTTCATCAGCGAGCGGAATGTAGCGCCTTCCTTGTGCATATCCACAAATATTTCGCCCAAGGTGCCGTCTTCATATTCGCCGGTGCGCACATAAACCACTTGTCCGTCGATGCTGGCCTTTTGTGTATATCCACGGCGTTTGGAAGGCAGGCTTTTCTTTTGAACCACGCGCGATAGCTGGCGCATAAAGTTGGTATCCTTTGATTTTTCAATGATGGCTATGGCGGCTTCTATCACCTGTTCGGGGGAAAGATCGCTTAATTTCACGTTGGCTGCCTGGCCTAAAACTTCTTCCACCGTTTCTATTTTTTCTGTAGAAACCGCCTCTTTTTCTTCTTTAACATCCGATTTTGTTGATAGCGGCTGCGAAAGCTTGCAGCCATCGCGGTAAAGGGCGTTGGCCTTTAAGCCTAACGTCCACGAAAGCATATAGCTATCTTTTATCTCATCAACCTTAGCCTCGTTGGGCAGGTTAATGGTTTTTGAGATGGCCCCGGACAAGAAAGGCTGCGCCGCCGCCATCATTTTTATGTGGCCATGCGCATGTATAAAACGTTCGCCTTTGGCGCCGCATTTATTAGCGCAATCAAATATGGGGTAATGTTCTTTTTTTAGAAAAGGTGCGCCCTCGATGGTCATGGTGCCGCAGATGTACTCATTGGCGGTGGCTATTTCTTTGCGGCTGAAACCCAAAGCCCGCAGTACATTAAAATCGGGCGCGTTGTACTTTTCGGCGGTAATGCCGAGGCGTTTAAGGCAATCTTCGCCAAGCGTCCATATATTAAAAGCAAAGCTGATCTCGAAGGCAGCAACCAAACCTTTATCCAGTTTTTCCAGTTCATCGTCGGTGAAACCTTTGGCCTTTAACGTATTGCTATTTATGTGGGGCGCGCCTTTCAGCGTTGCGGCGCCTTTGGCATAATTTACTATCGTTGTAACTTCATGTTCATTATAGCCCAGGTTGCTTAATGCTTCGGGCACCGCCTGGTTGATAATCTTAAAATAGCCGCCGCCTGATAGTTTTTTAAATTTAACCAATGCAAAGTCGGGTTCGATACCGGTAGTATCGCAATCCATTACCAGGCCAATAGTGCCGGTAGGGGCAATAACGGTAGTTTGGGCGTTGCGGTAGCCATATTTTTCGCCCATTTCAACGGCCTTATCCCAGGCGTTGCAGGCGGCAGAAAGTAAATAATCAGGACATTGCCCCTGGTCAATTCCCGGGGGTTTAATTTCCAGGCCCTCATAATTTTCGGTGGAGTTATAGGCGGCGTAACGATGGTTGCGCATTACCCGTAGTATATGCTGTTTGTTATCATCGTAACGTTTAAATGTACCCAGTTCGCGGGCCATCTCTGCCGAGGTGGCGTAAGCGGTGCCCGTCATTATAGCGGTAATAGCCCCGCCAATGGCACGTGCCTTCGCGCTGTCGTAAGGGATGCCGTTTACCATTAATGCCGAGCCGAGATTGGCATAGCCCAAACCTAAAGTGCGGTAATCATACGATAGTTGCGCCACTTCTTTCGACGGGAATTGCGCCATT
>DATCES010000063.1:0-6838 GCA_036509935.1 Mucilaginibacter sp. | reverse complement strand
GGACAAAAAGAACAAAATGAGTGTGCTTAATGCAGTTAGAAACAAACTCATTTTGCGCATTTTTGCTTGTGTTAACCAAAACAGGAAATATGAAAAAAATTATGCAAGATTAGTTGCATAGATCATAGAAATCGAAGTTTTAAAAACTTCGTAAGTTTTCTTTCCTACTCGATGGATACTATTCCGTCAGCACAGTAAACTTAAACTCCAGCGGCTCAAAATTTCGGATAAGCTCATCAATAAACCCTTGCCCCCATTTTACGTAAAACAAACCAAAATTTTCGGTACGCTCCTGTAGGCTGTCTTTAGGGAAAAGGGCGTTTTTAATTTGTTCCACCTGCTCCAGGCGGGTATGGTAGTTTCGTTTTTCAGCCTTTACCAGTTTTTTCTCCAGGTTATCAATGGCATGTTTCAGCCGGGCCTGTACGGCATCAGCAGAGGGGGCAAGCGTATTATCAATTTTATAAGCCCGTAGTTTTATTTTTTCAAAAACACTGCTCAATTCGCGCCATTCTTCTGTTAAGCTTAGGGTGTGTCCGCTGTGTTTTTTTATCCAACCGTTTTTTATTTCATCGGCGCTGTTAAACAGGTCGGCGGGCTGCAATTCCATCTTAGCTATCTTCGATGCTGTTTCTTTGCCTATAATCAATCCTGAATTGCGCAGGATGAGAATAGGGAAATCAACTTTATAATGATTAAAGGTTAATTTCAGTTCGAGCCAGTAAACCACCTCGGCCCCACCGCCAATGTAGGCTATATTCGGCAAAATGCACTCCTGGTACAACGGCCGCATTACTACATTCGGGCTAAACCTTTCGGGATATTGGCCGATCTCCTCTTTTAATTCAGTTTCCGAAAAGCTAATTTCGCTATTCAGTACCTGGTACCGGTTGTTTTCAAAAACAATACGTTCGCGCAGGCCATCCAGTAAGTAAAAGAAATTGATTTCTCGCGGGTTAACCTGTATGTGCACGCCTGATTGCAGTAAATTTTGGTTAGTTGCGCTGATATTTTTAAAGCTGTTTTGCCCGATGATATCCCGCTCCATAATGGGGGCAAACTGCCGTTTAAAGCGATGATCGTCAGCATCAATAATTACCAGGCCATACTGCCCAAACAGGGTGTTTACCAGGTACCGCGTAGCATCGGCGAGCTTATCGAATTTTGTGTATGCAGTTTCAACTATTTCAGCAAGTTCATTGGCATGATGTTCAATACCCAAAGCGCCTTTGTACTGGTTAAGTGCCTGGCGTATGGTATCAGGGTTTATGCGCCCGGTTGCCCCGGATGCTTCGTGCCACCAATGCACTTTTTTGCCGCCGATGTTGGTATAATTTATCTCGGCAAAATCATGGTCTTCGGATGCCATCCAATAAACAGGTACAAAGTTTTTATCCGGAAAAGCTGCTTTTAGCTGTTGCGATAATTTTATGGCGGTAACTATTTTGTAGATAAAATACAAGGGGCCGGCGAATATGTTGAGTTGGTGGCCTGTGGTGATAGTGTACGTATTGGGCGATGTAAGCCCCGTAAGCCCCTGAAGGGGGAATTCAATACTTGCAGGATTGTCGGATAGTTTAGCATATTGTTCTGATAAAACCTCTACTAAAACATCACGGTCAGCAATTACCTTTTTGTTTTTAAGTAATTCCGCAAATCCATCCAAATCCGGGCGGTAGCTATAAAATGGACGGAGATTTGGATTATCTTCAAGGTAATCAATAACGGTTGGGGAAAATGAACTGGTGTCTTTATAGTTTATACAAGAGGCTTCCATCTTTTTTATTTCGGATTTCGATCCGCCAATTGGCGGATTCGGATTTTAGAAAGGTCAAAAATCAAACAACAGTTCACCATAAAACATTAAATAATGCGTCCGAATTTAGATTTTTAAATTTCTAAAATACAAAACAGGCAGCCAAAAACACTTTATTTTACAATATGTCCATAAAGGTCAAAGTCTTCTGCGGTATCAACCTGTACATTTACAAAGCTGCCGATGGTTGCATAATCGGTTTTTGCGTCTATTAATACCTCGTTATCCACCTCGGGCGAATCATATTCGGTGCGGCCAACAAAATAATTGCCATCCTTTTTATCAATCAAAACTTTATACTTATGCCCTATCTTGTGCTGGTTTTTCTCGAGAGAAATTTCCTGTTGTATTTCCATTATGGCGTCGGCACGATCCTGTTTTACTTCCGCAGGCACGTCATCCACCAATGAATACGCATTTGTTTTTTCCTCATGCGAATAAGTGAAGCATCCTAACCGGTCGAACTTAGTTTCTTCCACCCATTGCTGCATTTCTTCAAAATCCTGCCCCGTTTCGCCGGGATAGCCGGTTATCAGCGTAGTGCGCATGGCAATCCCCGGCACTTTATCACGGATGGTGTTAACCAGGTCGATGGTTTTTTGTTTGGTAATGCCGCGGCGCATGGACTTGAGCATATTATCGCTGATATGCTGCAAAGGCATATCCATATATTTGCAGATATTATCCCGCTCATTCATCACCTCCAAAATTTCCATCGGGAAACCTGACGGATAAGCGTATTGCAGCCTTATCCATTCAATACCATCAACATCCGACAGGCGGCGGAGCAATTCATCAAGGTTACGCCTGCCATATAGGTCAAGGCCGTAATAAGTTAAGTCCTGGGCAATTAATATCAGTTCTTTGGTGCCGTTTTTTGCTAATTTTTGTGCAGCCTTAACCAGTTGGTCAACCGGCTGCGAAAGGTGTTTGCCGCGCATTAGCGGGATAGCGCAAAAGGAGCAGGGCCTGTTGCAACCCTCGGCAATTTTAAAATAAGCAAAGTGGGATGGGGTGGTTAACAGGCGTTCGCCAATCAGTTCGTGTTTGTAATCGGCGCCAATGGAGTTTAATAGGTTTTGCAGGTCATTGGTGCCAAACCAGCCATTTACATTAGTGATCTCGGCTTCCAGTTCGGGCTTGTAGCGTTCAGAAAGGCAGCCGGTAACAATAACTTTCCCAACTTTGCCCTGCTCTTTAAGTTCGCTGTATTGAAGGATGGTATCAATGGATTCCTGTTTGGCATTATCAATAAAGCCACAGGTGTTTATTACGATGATGTCATCGCTGTTTACTTTATCAGCTTCATGCACCACATCAAAATGGTTGCCTTTTAGCTGGCCCATCAGGATTTCGGAGTCGTAGATGTTTTTTGAGCAGCCCAAAGTAACTACGTTTACACGTGGTCTTGTCTTTATTATTGGCTCGCTTATTGATTTTGTCCTCATTGCCTGTCAGAGCGTCAGCCCCCTCTAAATCTCCCCCGGTAGGGGAGACTTTAACTTCGCTTGTTCTTAAAGCCCTACCTACCGGGGAGGGTTGGGTGGGGCTTATTGCTTGAATAGGCTATCCACAAATGCCTGCCTGTCAAACAACTGCAAATCATCTTTTCCCTCGCCTACGCCGATATATTTTACCGGTATCTTAAACTGGTCGGATATGCCAATAACAACGCCGCCTTTTGCTGTTCCGTCCAGCTTGGTTAAAGCAAGTGCGTTAACAGCGGTTGCTTCGGTAAACTGTTTGCATTGTTCAATAGCGTTTTGCCCGGTTGAGGCATCCAGCACCAGCAAAATCTCGTGCGGGGCGCCGGGGACAACCTTTTGCATTACATTTTTTATCTTGGTAAGCTCGTTCATTAAGCCCACTTTATTGTGCAGGCGGCCTGCGGTATCAATAATGGCCACATCATCGCCATTGGCCACTGCCGAGCGTAAAGTATCAAATGCCACGGATGCCGGGTCGGAACCCATATCCTGCGCAACAACTTTTACGCCTACGCGCTCGCCCCATAATTGGATCTGCGTAACTGCAGCGGCGCGGAAAGTATCGGCGGCGCCTATTACCACTTTGCTGCCTGCCTGTTTTAATTTGTATGCCAGTTTGCCAATGGTAGTGGTTTTGCCAACGCCATTAACGCCCACCACCATAATTACATAAGGTTTGTGGCTGCCGTATTCAAAATCCGAAAAATCGTTGCTGTTGTTTTCGGCCAGCAGTTTCTGAATTTCATCTTTCAGCAGGCTGTTAAGTTCGGCGGCGTTTACATATTTATCACGTGTAACACGCGCCTGTATGCGTTCAACAATCTTTAAAGTGGTTTTAACGCCAACATCCGATGTAACCAGCGCTTCTTCCAGCTCGTCAAGCACCGCATCGTCAACGGTTGATTTACCGGCTATTACCTTGGTGATCTTCGAAAAAAAGTTATCCTTTGTTTTTTCCAAACCGGTATCCAGCGCCGCCTGCTCCTGCGGGGTGCTTTCCTTCTTCTTGAAAAAATCAAATAATCCCATGGTTTTGATGTGTAAATTTCAGATGTGCAAATGTGCGGATTTTAGATGTGCGGATGTATGCGCATTTTATTTTATTCATTTGCACATCTGCACATTCGCATATCTGCACATTCAATCTTTGCACATCTGCACATTTTTCATTCGCACATCTGCACGTCCAATCATTTGCACATAAAAAAAGCCTTCCCGTTATTACAAGATGGCCTTTATATTTCAATCAGAATAACCGGTTATAACTTCCCGGCAATTGCGTCTTTAACAAAATCGTTAGCAACGATTTGCGTTTTAAACGAATAAGCGCCTGTATGCGGTGATTTCACCATGGTGATCACTTTTGAATAATCTTTGCCTTTACCTGCTACTTTCAGCGTTGCAATTGATTTCTTTGCCATCTCTTTTTAATTATTGTCCGAAGTACCCCTTCGGGGATTTAGTGAATTAGTGATGGAATTTCGCGTTACATGCTACTCACCATTCGCCACTCACAATATTACTTTATTTCTTTATGAACGGTTACTTTTCTTAAAACCGGGTTGAATTTCTTCATTTCCAGTCGTTCAGTTGTATTCTTTTTGTTCTTGGTAGTAATATAGCGCGACATACCGGGCATACCGCTTGTTTTATGCTCGGTGCATTCTAAAATTACCTGGACCCTGTTGCCTTTCTTAGCCATCTCTTTTTAATTATTGTCCGAAGGACCCCTTCGGGGATTTAGTGAATTATTGAGCGTTAAATATTAACTACTCACCATTCACAACTCACTCTTTTTAATTATTGTCCGAAGGAACCCTTCGGGGATTTAGTGATTTGATGTGTCGTTAAGAAATATAACTACTCACAATTCACCGCTCACAACTCACTGCTATATATACCCTTTTTTTAAAAATTTACTGATACAGGCCGATATACCATTTTTGCTGATAGTTTTAACCGCCGAAGTTGAAACCTTTAAGGTTATCCACTTATCTTCCTCAGGAATATAAAACTTTTTAAGTTTTAAGTTCGGATGGAACCTGCGTTTGGTTTTAACGTTTGAGTTTGAAACGTTATTACCAACCAAAGATCCTTTTCCTGTTAGATCACAAATTCTTGACATGACAAATCTTATTAATTCTCCCCTTTTTGTAAAGAGTTTGCAAATATCAGGATTTTTAGTTGAATAGGCAATAGCGGTTGTGAAAAAATTTTGAAAAAGATTTGTAAGTAATTTCCAGCTACATAATCAGCCTGAACGGAAAAGTTACCGACATCCGAAATCAAACCCCATTGTTAAATTCTTGATACAAACAAAATATGCCATTTATCTTTCAATATATTTGTTTTTATGAACCGTATTAAACTTATTGCCGCCCTTTTTTTTAGTACCCAATTAATATTTGCCCAAACGGCCCCGCCTGCCGACCTGGTTAGTATTGAACAAAATTTCAGGAAACTGGATGTTTTGGGCAGTGTGCTGTATGTGGCCGCGCACCCCGATGATGAAAATACCCGCCTGCTGGCCTACCTGGCACAGGAAAAGCATTACCGTACCGGTTACCTTTCATTAACCCGCGGCGATGGCGGGCAAAACTTATTGGGCAATGAGCAAGGCGAACTGTTAGGCCTGATACGCACCCAGGAACTTTTGGCAGCAAGGAAAGTTGACGGCGCCGAACAATTTTTTACCCGCGCCAATGATTTTGGCTTTTCAAAAGGGCCGGGTGAAACCTTAAAAATATGGGATAAAGAGAAAGTGTTAGGCGATGTGGTTTGGGTGATCCGCAAATTCCGCCCGGATGTTATTATATGCAGGTTCCCTACTACAGGCGAGGGCGGGCACGGCCATCATACCTCGTCGGCCATTTTGGCGCAGGAGGCTTTTACCGCCGCCGCCGACCCCACCCGCTTCCCCGAACAATTGCAATATGTACAACCCTGGCAGGCCAAAAGGCTTTTATGGAACACTTTTAATTTTGGCAGCACAAACACAACAGCCCCAAACCAGTTTAAAATAGATGTAGGTGTTTATAACCCTATTATTGGCAAAGGCTATGGCGGGATGGCCGCCGAAAGCCGCTCGAACCATAAAACACAGGGCTTCGGTTCGGCAAGGCAACGCGGCGAAGCATTTGAATATTTTAAAACTATTTTAGGCGAAGCCCCTCAAAATGATTTGATGGACGGCGTTAACACTACATGGAAAAGGGTTAAAGACGGCGATGTTATTGCCGCCGGGATTGATATTATACGTAAAAGTTTTGACATTGATTACCCCGAGCTGTCAGTACCGGCATTGGTGCAATTGCGTAGCCGGGTCGAAAAAATTTCAGATACTTATTGGCGCATTCAAAAAACTAAAGAACTTGATAACCTTATAGCAGCATGTGCCGGTTTATGGTTTGAAAGTTACACGGCTGAATCCGCTTACGCTTTGGGCGACACTATTTCAATCCGTTCGCAGGTGATTGACCGGTACAACGATAAAATAAAACTGAACAGTATAAGTATTGAAGGCAATACCAAAAAC